>NZ_VXCQ01000020.1:0-53914 GCF_052850415.1 Acinetobacter sp. 1207_04
GCACAACCCTTTTTTGAATTTTAATTTTTTAGGTGCTCGCTTTATAAACCAGAATAAGCATAAATATATGTTTTTTATAAATAATTATTTTGAAATTAAAAGTTAATTTTTTAATCAAATGCTAAGTATGACAAAATCATTTGACTTAATTCTTTTTTAAGTTGTTGTTCTGAAATAAGAAAACTATTATTACTCACGTATCGCATCATTGTGAACAAGGTACTATTGATAATCACAAAGGATTTATTTCTTAAGGTTTCGAAGTTCCAGTGCTGAAAGTAACGATTAAAGACATACATGCCCACTTCAAAAAAATGCTTTTCTAAAATCTGCGCCGCTTCTGAATTATTATATCCATGCCAATGTTTCAGCACCTCCATAAAGAAGCCATCATCAGCTTTCATCATGTCAAAACCGAATTGGATGCTAATAGGTACAATTTCTGCGAGTGTTAAGTTTTCTTGTGCAATTGCAATCTGTTTAAACGCCATGCCCAAGTTTTCACTTTTACGGCGTAATAGCTCTTGAATGATTTCATCTTTATTTTCGAAATATTGATAAATTGAACCGACACTGACCCCTGATTTTTCTGCAATTTTAGGTGTCGTAACCTGCACAATTCCCTGCTCTGCAATACAAAGCTGTGCTGCTTCCAAAATATCATCAACAATTTTTTTGGCACGTTGTTGTTGTGGTTGTTTCCTCACAGTATCTACTCTGTGAAATGCGAATTGAATGCGAATAATTATTCATATTATAGTTTTGATTAAATAACAATCAAAAGGTCAATACAATGTTGAATCATCCAATTGCAAAACGTTTAGCTTCTTATGAGCGTGTAACAAAGAGTGATGTGGTATCTAAAGTACTACATAAAATCACCGATCAAAATTTTATTCCCAGTTATGCAGAATATTTAGAATTGAATGACAGTCTATATGCGGGTGATATTGCCATGGATCGAGTGATGGATTGGGTGATGACTGATCCACGGCGTAACCGCAAGCGTTTTGAAATGGCTTTGTATCAAGGTGTAGATCAACTTGAAGCACCTGAGTCTATTTTAATTGAATTTTTTAAACATATTGAAACACCACCAACATGGCTAAACAAAGACAAGCTTGATCATGCTGTAAATTTCACGCAACGATTAGGGAGCAATGGCACCTTTATTTTGCGAGATTTAGCACTTATGACGGGTTATCAATATCCAGGATTCAATCAGCCTTTAATTATGACAGGTGCATTGAAAAAATTTGCAGGTAAGCGTTTAGCTGAAACACATAAATGGTGGCTTGATGTTAACCAAATAAACAGCTTCGAGCGTTTTAATGCAGGTTTTACATCGACAATTTATGTACGTTTTATTCATTCTTTAATTCGTTATCAACTGAAAAAATCACCTGATTGGGACAATGACCTATGGGGAACACCGATTAATCAATATGATCAAGCCATGACAAATGTTGCTTTTAGTGGTGTCTTACTCCTCGGGATTCGTGCTATTGGTATTTTCCCTAATAAATCAGAAGCCGAATCGGTACTGCATTTTTGGAAATATGCAGGTTGGCTCATGGGTGTGGAAGAAAAATGGCTCGTCAACAAAGAGTCCGAAGCATGGAAATTACTACAATGGATGAATTATGCCCATCCCAAAATCGATCCAAGCAGTCAGATGTTAGCAAAGAGTTTGTCCAAAGAACCATTTGAACGCCAATATAAACATTTCAATACTTTCTTTCAGAAAAAAGCCTATCGAAATCATCTCGATATTACGCAGTTATTTTTGGGTAAACAAAAGATGAAAGACTTAGGCTTAAAACCGCGTCCCTTTGCATGGTATCCCTTATATTTATTGGCAAAAAATACACTGATTTATAATGGTGCAAGGCATAGTGATCTGCTCAAAAAATATTTACAACAACATGGCCGAGCAGAACAAGAATATGCACTCGCCTTATATCAAAATGCAGGAAAACAATTGGCGAGTATGCATCAGTAAAAAGTTAAGGTACTAAACCTTAACTTTTTTCCAAACGATGTTTATGAATGCTCATCACGACATCGCTAAATTCACCTAAAATATAATTTACCCACAGCCGACTATACCAATTAAATTCTGTAGATACTCGATAATCAATAGTGAGAATTAGTTTTGTGGTCTTCGCGTCCACTTGTTCTAATTGGTAATCTGTTTTGAGTAGGTCAAAGTATTTTCCACCTACTTCCACATGATCATCTAATGAGCCTTTTGGAAATGAATTAGTGTCAAATTGATAATTCCAACTCAACAAATAAGGTTTATGATTTGCCTGAACTTGCTCTTCAAATTGAACACCTCGTTCCCATTGAATCGTTCTAACCAATCCTGTCGCTCGTTGTTCAGTCATACCAAAAATAGGCTTTGGAAAACCCATTGTGAAAATAAAATTATTGGGAACCTCTTCAGGTTTAATTTTCCCAATATGATTAATCGCTTGAAAAACTTGTGCCTGAGTTGCATGAATGATCATTTCACGTTGCGTTTGCCCGTAATAATGCTTGCTCAAATCAGGTAAAATCAAAAAAAGTAAAAGCGGAAGTAAAGCCAATGAATAAATTTGTGCTGTGGGCTTCCAAAAAAAATAACAAATGATTTGCATTAAACCAGCACCAACCATAATTGCAAGCCAAGCCAAAGGAATTAGAACAATTAAACAAACCATTCCTTCATGAAAAATAAGTACACCGACAATTAAAAGTAAGCTCAAGCCTATAAGACTATCTATTCCCATGCGCCAAAAAGATAAGTTTGGATTTTCAAAGCTTGAAATATATTCAATAAACATGCCTATCAACAATGGAACAAAAATGATGACAGTCGCTTGCATTAAACTTTGTTCTATTGAACCTTCTCGAACATTAAGAAAACCGTGTCGCATTAAAAGAACTGTGAATAAAATTATGAACATTGCGACAAGAAACGGTAAAAATTTTCGCTTAAAACCCTGACTTTTTGTATACACGCTGACTAAACGCTCATTAATATAGGTTTTTTTTAATGCAATATAAAATAATTTTTCATCATTAAGGCTCCTATAAAAATGATAATTTTGAATATTATGAGAATCTAACCAATCAACTAATTCCGCTCTAAACTCATCACACCATTCTTCGACAATTAAAGTTGCACAGAGCTTTCTTTTTAATTCATTTAAATTTTTTTGTTTTTCATCATCTGTTATCATGATTTTTTCCTTTTTATTCAATCATCAACTATTTTCCAAACGACGTTTATAAATATTTAGTACAACATCGCTAAATTCATTGAGTACATAACGTGTCCACAAATCGGCATACCAATTCACCTCTGTAGACAGGCGATAATCAATGTTCAAGGTCATACGCGTTTGTGTTGGACTCACAGCTTCAAGTTTGTAATCAGTCGTGAGTAAATTGAAATATTGACCACCTATTTTCAAATGATCATCGAGTGAGCCTTTTGGAAAAGATTGTGGTGTAAAGACATACGTCCATGCCAACTGTGTTGGCGCATTGGACTGCGTAATTTTTTCTTGAAAATAAATATCTCGTTGCCAATAAATTTGGCGCATCAATCCATCTTCTGTTTGTTCAGTCATCCCTGAAATTGGTTTTGGAAAGCCCATGGTAAAAATAGGACTATATTTAATTTCATTGGGTTGAATCTGCTGAATATTATTAATAGAAGCAAAAACAGTTTCAATTGGCGCATTGACCACAATTTCTTGTTTGGTCATACCATTATGATATTGCGATAAATCGGGCAATAGAAAAAGCCCTAAGAGTGGCAACAGTGCAATCGAATAGATTTTTTTAGAAGGTTTCCACAAATGACGACACAGCGCTCGCATTGCAAAAGCACCTAAAGTCGAGCATGCGAAAAAAATCGGTGCTGCCATAATTAAGCAAATTACGCCTTCTCTTAAAATTACACCACCAACCACAATAATCGCGAGTAAAACCCATAATTGTTGCAGTAAAACTTTAGCAATAGAATGCGGACGATTTAATGTCGTCAGATATTCAACTAAAGCCCCAAAGCTGAATGGTAAAAAAATCAAAAATGCAGTCGTCAACATGGCTTCTTGACGCAAAGCAATGAGAGAAATAAGTAAAAAGTACAATAAAATTAAAATAATAATCGGAAGTAAAACACCTAACATTGAGCGTGCGTTATATTCTTGTTCAACCTCTATACTCGGTTTATGAAAAACACGACAAATTAGACGTCGATCAGGCTGTTGAAGGGTTCGATAAATCCGAATTTCATCAATTCCCTGCTGTTTTAATTCTGTACGAAATGCTTGTTCAAATTCAGCCGTCCACTCTGTATCAGCAATAGAAACTTCACTAAAATTTTTTAATTTATTGATATAAATTTCGATTTGTTCATTCATGTATGAATTGCGCTTAAATTTTATACGCAAACATTGTGACAGAAACCACCGTCAGCAGACAATGGTTTCTATTTTCAAAATCAATTCATAACGTCAAAAGGCTGAATTAAAATTTCATACTAATCCGTGCCCAATAATTGCGCCCAGTATTATTAAACTGTTCATTAGATGCAAAACCAAACCCTGAACTTCCTGCACGGTTTAAATGTTCGGTATAAGTTTTATCAAGGACATTATCAATGCCTAGAGCTAAATCAATATTATCTACAATATGATATGTAGCGTTTAAGGCCAAAGTGCTAAAGCCTTTGCTTTCACCCATATCGTAACCCACGATATTACCCTGATTTAAACTCACTCGATCTTGCTGTGCAACGGCACGCCATAACAAACCTAATGTATATTTATCTTGTACATAACGTAAGTTAAAGCGTCCTTCTAGTGGGGCAATCTGTGGCAATGGATCATTGCTTTCACTATTTTCACCCCATGCATACATCACACTTAAATCTGCTTGAATAGCATCGGTAAATTGATAACCCACACCTGCTTCTGCACCAGCAATCACAGCATCGACATTTTTAGCACCAGCACTAAAAGATGAACCATGACCATGTCCCCCCATCGTTGGATGATTGTGGTAACTCATAAGAATGTAGTCATTAATCAAGCCTGCATAAGCAGAAACCCACGAGTTAAATGCGCCATGTTGATGTTGATAACCCAAATCGAGTTGTAACGTTTTTTCTGTCTCTAGATCATTAAATGTCGGTTTCGACATGCCCATCGTACTTGGTAAAGAATTACCATGTGCCGTACTAAAAAGTTCCCAATAATCAGGTACACGTTCAACATAACCCAATCCTATATAACTCTTTGCTTGATGCTCTGCGCTTTCATGCTCTAAACGAATAAACCCGCTTGGTAATGTTTCCTTTCGATCATCATTTAGCTTAATCGCATCAATCTTCACTTGATCAATACGCGCACCACCAACTACTTTATATTGATCATTCAATTGGTAACCAAGTTCACTAAAAGCACCATATGAATTGAACTTCATATTGGTAGCTAAAGGCATATCCATCATCATTGACTTCATACTACCAGCATGATGATTTTGCTGTGTATCGATACCTGTCATCAAACTGAGTTGATTCCATTCTGATGTCATAGCCAAACGTGAATTGAGCGTCCTACGTGTAACTTGCATCTCGGAAGGATTTGGCATCGACATCGTATGATGACCATGTGTCATTTCCATCATTGGTGGTGTACGTAAGCTAAAGTTATCCATCACATGATCGTTATAACTATAGTTAACTGATGCTTCTACTTTCTTAATTACATCAGTAATATTCGTTTTCTCAAACCGTAGCCCCAAACTTTCACGAGCAAACTGTGAACCATCCATGTCACGACCTGCATATAAGGCTTCACCATCGCCTTTGCCTGCTGTCAACTCTAACCAAGTATCATCATTTGGTGTCCAACCCACTGCAACATCGCTATTCCAACGCTCCCATGCCGATGGTACGGTATTGCCATCACCATCTTGATAGCTATTAGACTCTGAACGATTGGCATTTAAACGAACATACTTTGTTTCATCGCCCACAATAGTTTCAACATTTTGATCTAAACGACCAAATGAACCAAGTAGAACACTCGCCTGACCTTCATAATGCTTTTCATTGTTTAATTTTGGCTTCTGACGTTCAAAAATCACCGTCGCTGCCGAACCTGTATTGGCATACTGGACTGTTTGAGGTCCTTTAATGACTGAAATTCGGTCATAACTTTCAGGCTGAATATAAGATGTCGGTGCATCCATACGACTTGGGCAAGCACCTAGACTTTCATTACCATCCGTTAAAATTTTAATACGTGAACCAAACATGCCTCTAAAGGTCACATCGCCATTGGTACCACCATTTTTGATTGCACTAAAACCCATAATGCTTTGTAAATAATCTGCACCATCTGTTGCAGGTACAGGTTGAATCGGCTGTTTAGGGTCTGCATGAATTATTAAACCATTACCGCCCTTTGCTGACTGGGCTGTGACGACAATAGGTGCTAACTTCTCAGCGGAATACTGCTCGACTAAATCACTAGATTCCGATGTTTTTAAATGTTCTTCTGCATGAATCATCCCTGAATAACACGCAACACAAACCGCAGCCGCAAGAGGCTGTAATAGAAAGTTAGGCTTAGCCATTTTCTTCTCACTTAATGCATAAATATAACTGTACGAGAGCCATTCAAGACTCTGAAATTTAAAGTTCTAAGTTTTAACGTTAAAGTTATGCAAAAAGCGGAGGGGCTCGCCCTTGAGGGAGCAGAAACAAACGTTGAAGTGCAAACCAAACATGAAGATAGGCTTGCTGAAAAGCAATCAGGCGAACTTGAATTTTCACCAAGACTTCTTTGACTTCAAGCACAGGAGGTAAAACTAAATTGCCATAAACAGTACAATACTGACATTGATGATTTGGATCATGATGATCATGACCTAGATTGACTGATGCTTGCTGGACTTGATGATCAGAGGCAACGTAAATAGCAGACTTTTGATGTTCAACTGCACTTTGCTGATGCATGTGCTGATAGTTATCATGACTGCTGCCATAATGAGCATGGTCATGTAGCGAAGATTTTTCATATTGCTGATGGTTTAAATGTTGATTACTCTGACTCTGAGCACTTTTAATTTGATAATAATTACTCTGTAACAAAGCTTGAGAAACAGTTTCACAGACCGGAGCAATTTGATATTGCTTCGGTAACAAAGGCTGTAAGAAAACAGCAATCTGTAAAAATACTGCGCCGAATCCTAGCAGCAGCCCCATTCTCAACAACAAAACGTTCATCTCAACATTTTCATGGTTTTAGTATAACAAAGCCCAATCAAAATTGGGCTTCATCTTTCACATACATGTAAAACAAAATTTTAACGCTTTACAGGTGCTTTATCTTTCACACGTTGACGTACTACTTTCTCTACTTTTTCACGTGCCCGTTGACGTTTTAAAGGCGAAAGATAATCGACAAATAGTTTACCGTTCAAGTGATCCATTTCATGTTGAATACACACTGCGAGTAATCCATCTGCTTCCATTTCAAATGCTTGACCATCTAAACCAATTGCATTGATTTTCACGCGTGACGGACGCTCAACTTTATCGTATATTTGAGGAACGGATAAACATCCTTCTTCATACGGTAGCATTTCTTCAGTCAATGAAGTAACTTTGGGGTTAATGAATACCATCGGTTGATCTTTATTTTCAGACAAATCCATAACGATGAGCTGAATATGATGATCAACTTGTGTCGCAGCCAAGCCTATACCGGGTGCTTCATACATGGTTTCAAACATGTCAGCGGCCAATTGACGAATATCATCTGTCACGGTTTCGACAGGTTTTGCAATGGTGCGCAAACGGGGATCAGGAAAACTTAAAATAGGTAATAAGGCCATACTGTATCCTCACTGGCTATGCCATTGATCTTAAAACTAAATGAAGAATTATGCTTCATTAAAAAAAAATGTGTAAGATGTTTATTATAACGCATATAGATCCATAGTTTCAGGAATTATGATAATGAAAAAGGTTTTCAAGGGCATAGTTAACTTTCATGCCACGGGGTTTAAAAAACACGTTCTTGCAATCGCACTTTGTGTTAGCGCAGGTGTCGCTTATATGGATGTTGCTGTTGCAGCAAGTCCGAACCAAAATCCACCCGCATTAAAAGCAAGTGCACCCTATGTCTATGTCGTTAAACGTGGCGATACACTGTGGGATATTGCTGGGAAATTCTTAAATAGTCCTTGGCGTTGGAAAGAAATTTGGGCAAGCAACCGCCACGTTAAAAATCCACACTGGATTTATCCTGGTGATAAACTTTTGCTCTGTACACTTGATGGTCGCCCACTCATTGGTAAAGATGAAGGCGATGGTTGCGAAGGCATTATTCGTCGTCATCAAGGTGGTGCTTCGCTTCAACCACAGATACGCATTGAATCTTTAGCCAACACTATTCCTGTCGTTCCTTTGGCATATATTCAACAATGGCTTGATCATAGTATTGTAGTTTCCCCTGAATCACTGACCAATATTCCTTATATTTTAGGTGCAGCCGATAATCGTGTGATTACAGGTGCCGGTCAAACTGTCTATGCACGTGGTAATGGCTTGGTGACAGGTCAGCAGTATGGTGTTTTCCGTCAAGGTGAACCGTATACATTTACCGACGCAACAGGTAAAAAAATCAATGCAGGCATTGAGCTAGTTGAAGTCGCATCTGCAACTGCCGTCGCAAATGAAAATGATATTACAACACTTGAACTCACGAAGAGTTTCAATGCTGAAGTACGTAAAGGTGATTTTGTATTACCACAATACGATAACAACATGCCAAGCCTGTTCTATCCAACAATTCCAAATGAAGTGACGGACGGTGGTCAGGTCGTACGTGTACAAGGTTCGATTGGAACTGCTGCACAACATGGTGTTGTCACTTTAGACCGTGGTGCATTACATGGTGTGAAATCAGGTCAAGTCTTTAGCATTTACCAAAAAGGTGAAACAGTACGTGATCCGCAAACTAAAGAAATGGTGAAATTACCTAATCAGCGTGTCGGTACAGTCATGATTTTCAAAGCATTTGATCAGTTAAGCTATGCTTATGTACTCGATAGTTCATTACCTATTAAAGTTGGTGCTGAAATTCAGCCACCTCCTACAACAGGCTACTAATCTTCTTACTTAGGTAAATAACGATGCTGAACCAAATTTCTTTGCAACATGCAAAGACCATTCAACTGTGGTATTTGGTTCAGCATTCACTTTCTGCTTTTCGTAAATTAGAACAATTTTTTGGTTCGGTTGAAGCTGCGGTTTCAACCGAAAATTTATCTAAATGGTCTGAAATCAAACTCCACAAAAGCCATTTAGAACGTGCCAAAGAGATACTTACACCTCTTGGGGAGCAAAAATTTCAGCGTTGTCTTGATCAAATCAAGCAATATACAGATTTTATTGTGACTGAGTCTGAACTGTCCTATCCTCAACAATTACTTCCCTATAATGATCATCCTCCAATTTTATTTGGCAAAGGTAATCTTCAAAATTTAAGTCAACCCCAAATTGCTATTGTTGGTAGTCGTAAGCCTAGTCCACACGGCAAACAGGTTTCTTTTGATTTTGCCTATTATTTAAGTGAAAAAGGCTTTTTTATTACGAGTGGACTAGCACAAGGAATTGATGAAGCTGCTCATATGGGAGCGCTTGAAAATCATCGAACCATTGCTGTGATTGGTACAGGGCTTGATCTCACTTATCCATCACAAAATGCAGGATTACAGAAGAAGATTCTACAAAATTCAGGAACCGTGATTTCTGAATTTTTACCGAATACAAAGCCATTGCAACAACACTTTCCTCGGCGCAATCGTATTGTCAGTGGGCTCAGTATTGGAATACTCGTTGCCGAAGCAGCTGTCGAAAGTGGCTCACTCATTACAGCAAAATTAGCCGCCGAACAAGGTAAACTTACTTTTGCTATTCCAGGGCATATTTACAGTGATTTTCATCGTGGTTGTCATCAACTGATTCGTGAAGGAGCGATTTTGGTTGATCATCCTGAGCAATTGATTGAAGATGTTGCCCTACCTACACAATGGCATTACCAACAAAAAAATGATGAAAGTTCACGTACTGACATAAGCCCAACAATAAATACTGGTACTTCTAACGACATTCCTCAACATCTATTTTTACTGTATCAGCAACTTGATTGGACTGGACAAGATATTGATTCTCTTTCAGAAAAACTCAATATCAATATTGCCGAATTAACTGCATCACTCATGGAACTAGAACTTTTAGGACTGTGTATTCAACAATCTGGGCTTTACTTACGTTGCCGTAAAAGTTTTTAAGGTTCACAATAACCTTTTCAACTTTGCCAAGGTACGGATCTATGATTACAACCTCAGTTGCTGAAGCTGCCGAATATTTAACTCAAGGCAAAGTACTTGCCTATCCGACAGAAGCAGTATGGGGCTTAGGTTGCGACCCATTTAATGAACACGCTTTCCTTGAAATTTTACGCCTGAAACAACGACCAATTGAAAAAGGAGTGATTTTGCTTGCTAGCCACATCAATCAAGTTGAGCATCTGTTACAAAATTTACAACCTGCTGTTCGTGAACAAATTATTGAAACATGGACAAATCGTACATTGAATGATCGCGCTACGACATGGTTACTTCCTGCCGATGAGCATATCCCGACTTGGATTAAAGGTGACCATCCTAAAGTTGCTGTCCGTGTCACAACACATCCACTCTGTGTTGCTCTCTGTAATGCGTTTAATGGCTTTATTGTATCGACTAGTGCCAATCCTGCTGGGCTTGAACCTGCACGCTCACTACAAGATGCAAATCAATACTTTAACTTTGAAATCAATTACTTAAATGGGGACTTAGGCTTAGGCACTGAACCTAGTAAAATTTTAGATGCTGAATCTGGAAACATTATTCGTGCTTAACTGTAATTTTATTGCTTAAACATCCCTTAAATATTAATTCATTTTGTTAATTATAATTGAATAGACAAAAAAAAAGCTCAGTCATAACTAAGTGACTGAGCATGAAAAAGGATGTGCAAAACACATCCAGAGGGTCTTGAAAATTCATTGAGAAAATCAGTTTATAAATTATTAGAAGAACTGTGATTTTCAATGCGAGTATTATGCGATAAATGATTTTTTTATACAAATATTTTATTTATCTTATGTTTAGAGATATAAATGCAAAAAAGTGAAATACAAAAAAGGTATTCAAACTAAGTTATTCTTATAGTTTATTAAATTTATTTTTTTTACATTTATACAGATCACTATAAGCTCATAAAATCATGCATTTGATCCCCAAAATAGGTTTTATTTGTTTGTTTTTTAATCAAATTAGTGTAACTTTCCACTTTTGTCTAATTATATAATATAAATAACTGAGATTTATACCGTAACTTTGCGCTTTTTTTGTGCCAATATAATGCCAAGTACAATAATTACACCGCCAATACTATGATAAACCGTCCACGCTTCTTTTAACCAAAAATACGCAATAATGGCAGTAAAGACAGGCATCAAATTCATAAAAATACTCGTTCGATTAGGACCAATATATTGCACTGCCATCATCCACAGCAAAGGTGCCATCAATGAAGGGAAAATACCTGCATAAAAAACACTAGCGGCATTTTCTGCATTTAGCGAATCTAGACCATTCCATAAGACAAAGGGTAAATGGTAGATCAAGGTAAATCCAATCTGAACATAAAGGCTAATGAGTAAGGGAACCTTCAGTTGCCATTTTTTCAAAAAAACACCATAAAATGCGTAGAAAAAAACAGCAAAGATCATCATGATATCGCCCCAATGTTGCCCAAGTTGCAATAAGCTGATGAAACTCCCCTGTCCCATGACATACAGTAGACCTGTAAATGACAAAAGACTGCCCATTACAGCAAAACGATTAGGCACTTCTTTTAAAATTACGAATGATACAAAGAGCGTAAATACAGGAATAAAGGCATTAATAATACCCATATTGGTCGCCGAAGTATGATGCGATGCGCTATACGCTAGACCTTGATATAACGCCATACCAAAAGCACTCAGTACAGCAAATTGATGTAAATGAGCTTTAATCAATTGACGTTGTTGCCATACTTTTATTGCCATAAATGGGGTTAAAACAATAAAAGCAATCAACCAACGATAAAAACTAATACTCACAGGTGAAATGTAGTCTGCTACATAGCGTGTAACTGCAATATTCATTGACCAAATAAATACAGCAAGCAGAGGAAGCGCAAATGCCCACCACATTTTTTGTTGAGTCTTTAACATTTTCATCTCTCTGCTACTGAAACAATCAAGGTTACGCCCATTACGCTCACCTATTTACTGAGAAACATTATCAATTAAGTCCAATTAAATTAAAATATGGTATTTCAGACATATATAGGGCATTTCCGCCCCATTTATATTTTAAAATCAAAGCATGAGAGAATGTGATTAATCAATTACTTCCTACACCACCCACAATAACAATCAAGCTGAAGTACAGTTGACAATTTTTATAGTGCCAAGCAAGCTAATTGTACTGAAAATCAATGGATGTAAATATGTTTTCCACACTGATTTCAATTGATGAATTTTTTTATCAAAAACATGATGTTGTGACTCCACATTGCAATTTATGGGGAGATTTTAATTTGAGTTTGAATGGTACTTTAGAGCTCAATGTCGCAGACCAAATTTATCTATCACCACCCAATTATGGTCTATGGATTCCACCACAGACTGAACATTGTTGTACTGCGGTGAATGAGCATTTAACCCATTATATTTGTATTCGAATTCACCCTAAACTGTGTCAGTCTTTTGCTCAACTCACTCAAACATTAAATGTACGCCCTTTTTTACGTCAGACCATAACTGAAATTTTAGAGCAACAAAAACAAAGATGTAGCGATCCCGAATATTATGAGCAACTTTTACAATTGCTCTTTCGACAAATTCAAAAAAGTACCCATTATCAACATTATCTTCCACAGAGTAATCATCCTATTTTAAAACCCATTCTTGATCGCCTGTCTGAAACTCAGCATTTTCATTTAAGTTTGCAAGAAATTTTAGATCAGGTTCAAATTTCTGAAAGACATGCATTGCGACTGAGTCAGCAACAATTACAAATGAGTCTATCTGAATGGCGTAATCGCTCTAAAATCATCTACGCTATCTCACAAATTCAACAAGGTGTATCCATTAAAAAAATTGGTTTGGAACTTGGTTATCAACATAGCTCTAGTTTTATTGAATTTTTTAAACGCTTTACAGGTCAAACTCCTGCCCAAATGCGACACCAATAAGCGTATCTAAAAAGATAAATCGGATGTTTTTTATTCTGTTTTTTTAACCAGCACTCCAACCCATGAAGTTATTTTAATAACCTTATATACAAAAAAACTATAGTCAATTTAGGTCTAATTATGAGAATTTAACTTATATATGTAGCAAGCATATTTAAATATATGCCTTAAAGTATTCGGATTTAAATTTTTATTCTCAATAATAAAGGTCTTATAATGAAAAAATCATTACTCGTTTCACTCTGTACAGCAGCTTTAATTTTAACTGCATGTGACAAAAAATCTAACGAAAACACTTCAAGCTCAAGCAATACACCAGCAACCACAACATCTGCTCCTGCTGCAACACTCAGTACAGCAAATAGTGCAGATATGAAAAGTGATTTTGTTACCATCCAAACCCTTTCTAGTACGCGTGCGCAAGAAGCTTTAACATTTCAGCAAGACATGATGAAAGCAGCTCAAAAAGGCGATAAGTCGGCAATTTCAGGTATTGTTGATAATTTAAAAACCTATGTTACCAATTTCAATAATGATTTAGATGGTTTGGCATTAAAAAGTAGTGAAGGTGCTTCTCTACGTGACAAAATGAAAGAAGCAAATACTCTGAGCCTTTCGCTTTCAGAAGAAAGTATTAAAATGCCACCAGATACAGCAAAACTTCAACAATTACAAACTCAAGCAATGGAACTTCAAAAAACTGTACTCGCTGAAATGCAAGCTCTACAAGCTGTAAAATAATCATGATCTAAATCTATAATTATTTATTTTTACTGTAAAAGCAGATCATTTGATCTGCTTTTTTGATCTCACTCACACTTGATTGATCTACTAAAAATTAAATTTGCATTTAAGTTGAGAAAAACTTGTCTAGACGCTGAATTATCGTTAAAACATACACTCAAACTAGATAAACATAGCAAGGATTTCAGCATGGCATCTGTATACGATATTCCAGTCAAAACCATACAAGGTACAGACACCACACTTAATCAATATGAAGGCAAAGTTCTTTTAATTGTTAATGTTGCTTCAAAATGTGGTTTAACTCCGCAATATGAAGGACTTGAAAAACTGTATTCTGAAAAGAAAGATCAAGGTTTAGAAATTCTTGGTTTTCCTGCAAATAATTTTCTTGCACAAGAACCAGGCACAGATGAAGAAATTCAGAAGTTCTGCTCTTTGACTTACAATGTCGAGTTTCCATTATTTGCCAAAATTTCTGTGGCAGGCGATGACAAACACCCATTGTATGACACACTCATTCACGCTATTCCTGAACGTCTAGGTGAAGGTCCATGGTGGAAAGATCTTGTTGATTATGGTTTAACACCAAATCCAAAACCTGAAGTACTATGGAACTTTGAAAAATTTATCGTAAATAAACAAGGTGAAGTTGTTGCGCGTTTTGCACCAGACATTACAGCCGATGATCCACGCTTACTCGAAGTTTTGCAAACTGAACTTGCTAAATAAGTTATTGCTTGACCCAATTTAGAATGATTCAAATACACGGTAAAAAGGAACGAATAGCGTTCCTTTTTATGTATTGATATGGCTTATTGTTATGACTTTGCAACAATCCAATTTTTATTCACATTTCCACTTTATAGTTCAAAACCAATAGTCAAAGTATTTTAAAGAAATTCAGATGCATGCAATGAAAAAGCTCGTCCAAGGGGCACTCCTCCCTTTTGTCATTTTTACCTCAGGTATTTTGTTATTGGGATGTGAGCCTTCACCTGAACAATCAAACTCTCAGAACTCAAATGCTAAAGCATCATCAGAGCAGGCTCATAGTGACCATGAAAATCAGGCAGATACAACACAAACTCAATCTGAACTTAAAAGTGGCAATATGTTCTATATCGCTCGCGATGTAGCTGATGTTCAATTTAAAGCAGGTGGCTATGTTGAAAAATTGACCCAAGCACAAGCAGATCTACAAAATGCGATTGAATCCAAAGACCAAAATGAATTGCAAAATATAGTAAAAACATTAAGCCAAGAACTACAAGGCTTCAATACAGCCCTCATTTCCCTAGATTTAAAAAGTCAGGAAATTGATGATATTCGTCAACATGTTTTACAAAGCAATAAAGAGTTACTCAATTCAGCATTACTCAATGGCAATATTGATGTGAGTAAAATCAACATTAAACAGTTTGAACAACAAGTTGGCAATATTCAAACTGAAATGCTTAAACTTGCGGCTATGCTCATTCCAACTGCTGATGCTAATTCCACAAAGGAATAAAGTTACTCTATTTTAATATTACATTGAGTATCCTGCCCTTTTGCCCGTTTGATTTCCTGACGAAACCGTGAACTTGCATAAGGGTAATCCTTTGGTACAAATAATGTTAAACGAGTTTTATGAGGCTCAACACTTTCTAACAAAACTTTAGATAAATAAGCACCGCCTTTACTTCGAGCGAAAATCGTCCCCATTTCAAAGTGTTCTTCCAATTTACTATCTGTAAAAACAAAATCTTGCTTTGATGTAAATGCAATACATTGGCTATAGGCTAATTTTAAATTTTTGTAGGCTTGTAAATAGTTAATTTCTAATTCTGCTTGCATGCCATTTTGAATTGAATTTGCCACCAAAGCCGCTTCAGTTGGCTGAGTCTTGGTTAGTTCAAATTGATGCTGACAGGCGCTCAAAATACTTACAATACAAAAATACAATAAGGCCTTCTCTAATAATACTTTTTTCATTTTAATTTTTAAACTTAAGCTTGATTCTCATAGGTCTATCTTGCATGATTTACCACACAATTTAGCATATTTTTGTAGCCATCTATGCAACTGATTATTTTTACAGGTGTTCAAGCATCGGGTAAGTCAACATTTTATAAACATTATTTTTATGATACACATCTGCGCATCAACCTCGATATGTTGAAAACTAGGCATCGTGAAAATATTTTGTTTGAGGCGGCATTACGATCCAAAACCAAAATGGTAATTGATAATACCAATATGACGATTCATGACCGTGAGCGTTATATTCAACGGGCAAAAGATGCTGACTTTGATATAGTTTCTTTTTATTTTGAAACCGATTTAGAAAGTACTTTACACCGCAATACACAACGTGAAGGCAAAGCCAATATTCCTGAACAAGGTGTGAAAGCCACTTTCTACAAACTGCAAAAGCCGACATCTTCAGAAGGGTTTAATGCACTGTTTAAAGTTAAACTAATTGAAAACAATGGATTTTCGATCCTACCCATAAATGACTAAAAGTAATCAATAATTACTGAGTAGAGTGCCACGCTTTAAAAGTCATTTGGATTTGTTGTTCAATGTCTGCTGATACTTTTCTTGATTCTAAAGTGGAGAAATCCCCTCGATAAGTTTCCCTCACAATTAAACCTGCTATTTCTTCAATAGCCACTCTACCTTGTGATTGGAATCTTTTAATTTCATTTTCAGTAAGTTTAATATCCCAACAAGAGACAACTGAACTCATATCTATTGCAATGCTGAGATAGTAATTGGAATCATCTTGGTAGAGTTCCCAAAAGTGTGGTTGCTGTTCAATGAGGTGCATAATTTTTTGAAATCCTTTTTTATTCTTTAGATTATGCTAAGTACACAATTTAATACATGCAACTTTAGGTGGTCTATCTTTAAATTAAATCAGTAGATATATACAGCTTTCATGTGCCTAAATTTAGAAAATTACAGTTTTTTCTTTGGCTTTCTTTTATGTATGGTTTCTCTAACTACAGATATAAAGTGTCTTGGAGATGATTTCAACTTAATGCTATTCACTACTCTTTTTGATACCTCATTCTCCAATTTGTAATATACAAAAAAGCTGATGAATTAAATTTTCTAAAACCTTAAGATATAAAATTAACTCTTTTCTAGACTTAAAGTCTGCTCGATGAGTTGCATCATTACCTAAATAACGAATATTATCCAACAATTCTCTTTGTTTTGTGGAGATAAATCCACCACTCTCAAATTGATTTAAAATACCCCCTAAATCATCAGATTTCCCAAAGTACTTAATTGTTTTCTCTAAAAGAGTGCTTAAACCGAATTCGGTTAATAAAGGTATCTTATTATTTAGAGCCATTATTACCTCTTCATAAGTTAAATAAATCTCTTATGGTAGAATTTTTTAAATTTTTTTGAAAAAGCTGTTTCCTCATCGCGTATAGGATAAATATTCATTTGTGATGGTATATCTAATATATTGTTTCCATAAATATCTTGACCAATAACTACAATATCATCAGGGTCCCATTTTTCCTTGCAAAAAGATATATCATCGCAATTTATGCATTTTATTATTTGATAACACTCATAAAGTCTAAGACACTCATCTTCATAAATTATATGATTTCTAATATTTATAAAAACTTCATGCTTTATTGCAACGTTACAAATTAAACATAAGCATTTTTCAAAATTCTCAACTTGCTCTAATTTCTCAATTTTTTAGAACATGGGACAGAATCAATTATTCTTTTGCATCAAAAGACCTTATATTGTTCAAATTTAATCTTATTTATAGCATAAAAAAACCGCCCTTTCGGACGGTTCTTCAATCTCGAACTGTGTCTTATTGAGCACGGTTCTTGATTTTGCGGATGGTATCCAACTGAGCAGCAGTTTCTGCAAGAGCAGCCAAAGCAGCAGCCGAGTCCAAATCGCTCTTTTGATTTGCAAGCAAAGTTTCAGCATTTTTACGTGCTTCTAAAATTGCAGCTTCATCTAAGTTATCGGCACGAACTGCAGTATCTGCAAGAATCGTAACAACATGCGGTTGAACTTCTAAAACACCACCAGATACATAGATTAACTCTTCTGTACCATTTTCAAGCAGAACGCGAATCGCGCCCGGCTTAAGCAAAGTTACCAACGGAGCATGACCAGGCATAATACCCAGTTCACCGCCAGCACCTTTTGCAATTAGCATAGTCACAGCGCCAGAGTACAAAGACTCTTTAACACTTACAACGTCACATTGCATAGTCGACATGTGAATCTCCTAAAATAGAGTTGCTAATTAAAGCTTCTCGGCTTTAGCGATCACTTCGTCAATACCACCAACCATATAGAACGCTTGTTCTGGAATGTGGTCGAATTCACCAGCTAACAGACCTTTAAAGCCACGAATCGTTTCTTTAAGCGGTACAAGTTTACCAGGAGCACCAGTAAACACTTCAGCTACGTGGAATGGCTGAGAGAAGAAACGTTGAATTTTACGCGCACGGTAAACAGTCAATTTGTCTTCTTCTGCAAGCTCATCCATACCAAGAATTGCGATAATGTCTTTCAATTCTTTATAACGTTGAAGAACGTTTTGAACTGAACGAGCAATTTCGTAATGCTCAGTACCAACAACTAAAGGATCTAATTGGCGTGAAGTAGAGTCAAGTGGATCGATCGCTGGATAAATACCAGAAGATGCGATGTCACGGCTCAATACTACAGTTGCATCTAAGTGAGCAAATGTAGTTGCAGGCGATGGATCTGTTAAGTCATCGGCAGGTACGTATACCGCTTGAATTGACGTAATAGAACCAGACTTAGTCGATGTAATACGTTCTTGAAGAACACCCATCTCTTCTGCAAGTGTAGGCTGATAACCTACTGCAGATGGCATACGACCTAGAAGTGCTGATACTTCAGTACCCGCTAGTGTATAACGATAGATATTATCTACGAACAATAATACATCACGACCTTTGCCGTTTTCGTCTTTCTCGTCACGGAAATACTCAGCCATAGTCAAACCAGTCAACGCTACGCGTAAACGGTTGCCTGGTGGCTCATTCATCTGACCGTAGACCATTGCTACTTTGTCTAGAACGTTAGAGTCTTTCATTTCGTGATAGAAGTCATTACCTTCACGAGTACGCTCACCAACACCAGCAAACACAGATAAACCTGAGTGAGCTTTAGCGATGTTGTTGATCAACTCCATCATGTTTACAGTTTTACCAACACCGGCACCACCGAACAGACCAACTTTACCACCTTTAGCAAACGGGCAAAGTAAGTCAATGACTTTAATACCAGTTTCTAAAAGGTCAGTAGAAGCAGCTTGTTCAGCATAAGAAGGTGCTTGACGGTGAATTGGCAAACGCGCTTCGGTTGCAACAGGACCAGCTTCATCGATCGGGCGACCAAGAACGTCCATGATACGACCAAGAGTCGCTGTACCTACAGGTACAGAGATTGGAGCGCCAGTATTCGTTGCGTTCAAACCACGCTTAAGGCCTTCAGTAGAACCCATTGCAATAGTACGAACTACGCCATCACCAAGTTGTTGCTGAACTTCTAAAGTAGTTTCAGTACCATCAACATGGAGAGCGTCATAGATCTTAGGAACGCTGTTGCGTTCAAACTCGACGTCGATAACCGCGCCGATGATCTGAATGATACGACCGCTATTCATTGCTGTCTCCTCAATTCAAAATAATGTTAAACGGCAGCGGCACCACCAACGATCTCAGAAATTTCCTGAGTAATCGCGGCTTGACGCAGCTTGTTATAAATAAGTTGTAAGCTCTTGATGATGTCGCCTGCGTTATCGGTTGCAGCTTTCATTGCCACCATACGTGCAGATTGTTCACATGCAATATTTTCAATCACACCTTGATACACCACTGACTCGATATAACGAACCAATAAACCATTTAATAGCTCTTCAGCTTCTGGTTCATACAAGTAGTCCCAACCATATTGACGGTTTAGACCTTCTTCCGTTTCAGCCGCAGCCAAAGGAACAAGTTGTTCTACTTTTTGGTTTTGAGTCATTGCATTGACAAAGCCATTAGATACAAGATAAATACGATCTAACTCGCCTTTATCAAATGCATCCAACATTACTTGTACTGAGCCAGACAACTGTTCAAGACTTGGTGTATCGCCTACATTCGTAGTCGCACCTAGTACTTTACCGCCGTAGTTTTTAAAAAACGAAACCGCTTTTTGACCAATCAAAGCAAATTGAACTTCAATTGACTGCTCTTGTTGCTGTTGAACGTGTTTAACCACTTTCTTGAACAAGTTAATGTTCAAACCACCAGCAAGGCCACGATCTGAAGAAACAATGATATAGCCAACGCGCTTAACAGGGCGTTCAACCATATAACGGTGTTTGTATTCAGGGTTCGCTTGTACCAAATGAGCAATTACACGGTGCATATTTTCGGCATACGGACGGCCTTGAGCCATGCGCTCTTGCGCACGACGCATCTTAGAAGCTGCTACCATCTGCATCGCTCGAGTAATCTTTTGCGTGCTTTTGATACTAGCTACTTTGGCGCGAATTTCTTTTAAATTTGCCATACGCTAAACCTAGTATTCAAAGGCCCTTTCGAGCCTCCGAAGGTTGATTCCGTGAACCAAACCATCACTAAATTTCAACTGGTTGAAACTTAGTAAGTTTGAGTCGCTTTGAACTTCTCAATACCTGCTTTGAATGCTGCTTCGATTTCTTTATCGTAAGCACCAGTCTCGTCAATTTTTTGCATTAACGGCGCATGTTCTGCGCGGAAGTAAGAAATTAACGCAGCATCAAAGTCTACGATTTTCTTCACTTCAACGTCAGTCATATAACCTTCGTTAGATGCATAAACTGAAACAGCTTGGTCAGCAATTGAATATGGAGCATATTGTTTTTGCTTCATTAATTCAGTTACACGTTGACCATGTTCAAGTTGCTTACGTGTTGCTTCATCAAGGTCAGAAGCGAACTGAGCAAATGCTGCCAATTCACGATATTGCGCCAAAGCAGTACGGATACCACCAGACAATTTTTTGATGATCTTCGTCTGAGCAGAACCACCAACACGCGATACAGAAATACCTGCGTTTACAGCTGGACGGATACCCGCATTGAACAATGAAGTTTCAAGGAAAATCTGACCATCAGTAATCGAAATTACGTTTGTTGGTACGAATGCAGATACGTCACCCGCTTGAGTTTCAATAATCGGCAATGCAGTTAATGAACCAGTTTGGCCTTTAACTTCACCGTTAGTGAATTTCTCAACGTAGTCAGCAGATACGCGCGAAGCACGTTCAAGAAGACGCGAGTGAAGATAGAATACGTCACCTGGATACGCTTCACGACCTGGTGGACGACGTAATAACAATGAAATTTGACGGTAAGCAACTGCTTGCTTAGACAAATCATCATAAATAATTAACGCATCTTCACCACGGTCACGGTAGTATTCACCCATTGTACAACCAGAGTACGGAGCTAAATACAGCATTGCTGCTGGATCAGATGCACCTGCTGCGACAACAGTTGTATACGCCATAGCGCCAGTTTCTTCTAGCTTGCGCACAACAGTAGCGATAGTCGATTGTTTTTGACCAATTGCTACATATACACATTTAATACCAGAGTGTTTCTGAGCGATGATCGCATCGATCGCCATTGCTGTTTTACCAGTTTGACGGTCACCGATGATTAATTCACGTTGGCCACGGCCAACTGGAATCATTGTATCAACTGATTTATAACCAGTTTGTACAGGCTCATCTACCGACTGACGCCAAATTACGCCTGGTGCTACTTTTTCAACAGCATCAGTTAATTTTGCATCGATCGGGCCTTTACCATCAATCGGGTTACCCAAAGCATCTACTACACGGCCTAAAAGTTCTGGACCAACCGGAACTTCTAATACACGACCTGTGCAACGCGCTTTTTGGCCTTCTTGAAGGCTTAAGTAGTTACCTAAAACAACGACGCCCACTGAATCCTGTTCTAGGTTCAGTGCCATACCGTATAGGCCGCCGTCGAATTCGATCATTTCACCGTACATAGCATCAGCTAGGCCGTGAATACGCACAATACCGTCGGAAACCATAACAATGGTCCCTTCGTTCTTAGCGGTCGCGCTGGTGTCCAGATCGCCGATACGCTGTTTAATGAGCGCACTGATCTCGGATGGATTCAGTTGTTGCATTGCGCTATACCTCAATCGTTTTAATGTTCAGTCTTCTTTTATGCAATTTTGATTTATCAATCATTATGCAAGAAGACGTGTTCGCATTTTTTCAAGCTTGCTAAGCGCAGAATCATCTATCACTTGGTCGCCAGCACGAATAACTACACCGGCAATTAATGCCTTATTCACTTCTACCGTTGCTTTCACAGCACTGTTAAAACGCTTTTCGAGCGCATGTACCAGTTTCTGTTCTTGAACAGCATCAAGTGGAAATGCAGATTCAATAATGACATCTACAGTGTTGTTGTTCTGTGCTTTAAGTTGTTCGTATTCTGCTTCAATTTCAGGTAACAAAGCCACACGGCCATTCTCTGCAAGAAGTGTCAAAAAGTTTGACACTGATGCAGTTTGTTGTTCACCTAAAACTTTCGCAAAAAGTTCGACCTGCTGAGCAGGAGTCAACTCTGGGCGACTTAAATAAGCGGAAAATGCTTCATCTTGCACCGCAGCACTGAGCAGTTGTAATACAGTTGACCAAGTGTCAGTTGCATTCTGTTCAGTAGCATAAGCAAATGCTGCTTTAGCGTATGGTCGTGCCAACGTCAAGAATTCAGCCATATTCGCCTCGCTTAAAGTTTAGCTGCCAGCTGATTCAGCATGGCATTATGAGCTTCTGCGTCAACTTGCTGGTTCAGAATTTTTTCTGCGCCGGCAACTGCAAGAGCAGCAACTTGTTGACGTAATTCTTCACGAGCAGCATTGATATCTTGATCAACAACATCTTTCGCTTGTTGACGAATACGCTCACCTTCAGCAGATGCTTGAGTACGCGCTTCTTCTACCAATTGCGCACCGCGACGGTTCGCTTGCTCGATCAACTGAGCTGCTTGTGCTTTCGCTGCATCAATTTCAGCTTTAACTTGAGCTTGCGCATCCGCAAGGTCAGCTTTCGCTTTTTCAGCAGCATTTAAGCCATCAGCGATTTTACGCTGACGCTCACTAATCGCACTGATTAGTGGTGGCCATACAAACTTCATGCAGAATGCGACAAACATCGCAAATGCAATCGCTTGGCCAATCAATGTGAGGTTGATATTCATTGCTATTCCTCAAATAGTTGATTTCGGAATGTAGCGAATTAACCCAATAAGCCGATGAACGGATTTGCGAAGATAATGAACAAGCCAATACCAACACCGATCATAGGCACAGCATCAAGAAGACCCGCGATTAAGAACATACGAGTTTGAAGTTGTGGAGCAAGTTCTGGTTGACGAGCTACAGCTTCAAGGAAGCGACCACCTAAAAGACCAAAACCAATTGCAGTACCTAATGCGCCAAACGCGATTAAAAGGGCAGCTGCAACAGCAGATAAGCCAACTACTAAATCCATGAAAAAATCCTCAGAGGTTGAGTTTAAATCAAACAAAAAAACTGTAGCTCAACCGCCTTAGTGCAGCTGAGCCATATTCATTAATGCTTTTCGGTAGCCATACTCATGTACACGATAGTCAGCATCATGAAAATGAATGCTTGTAACGTGATAATAAGAATATGGAAGATCGCCCAAGGCACAGACAACGCCCATTGTACCCAGAAAGGTAGTAACGCGATCAAGATGAAGATTAACTCACCTGCATACATGTTACCGAACAGTCGAAGTGCCAATGAAATTGGACGTGCAATAAAAGTTACAAGTTCAAGTAAGATATTTACAGGAATAAGTAAAGCTTTTAGCAATGG
Source organism: Acinetobacter sp. 1207_04 (assembly GCF_052850415.1). Taxonomy (NCBI): domain Bacteria; kingdom Pseudomonadati; phylum Pseudomonadota; class Gammaproteobacteria; order Moraxellales; family Moraxellaceae; genus Acinetobacter; species Acinetobacter sp. 1207_04. The sequence continues at coordinate 24,046 of NZ_VXCQ01000020.1, forward strand.
GTTACTTGGGTTAAATGGGTTAAGTGCAAATTCTGCACCAAAGCCTACAAGTCCTTTTTCACGAATACTATAGAAAATAGTTAATGCAAATACTGACAATGCCATACCCAAAGTTACGTTAGGGTCAGTAGTTGGAACAATTTTAAAGTAAACGTGATGAGGATCCATACCAAATACGTGTGCACCGATCAATTGAGCTGTATACGGGATAAAGTCAACTGGGATTAAGTCCATTAAGTTCATGAGGAAAATCCACACGAAAATGGTTAATGCTAGTGGTGCAATTAAGCGTGATTTGCCATGGAATGTATCGCGAACGCTTGAGTCAACAAACTCGATAATCATCTCAATTGCAGATTGGAATTTGCCAGGGATACCAGCATTTGCAGCTTTCGCTACCATCCAAAATAACAAACAGAAAATCAGACCAAGACCGATTGACCAACCCATCGAATCCAAGTGAATAGCAGTGAACCCCATATCTTTAGCTTCAGCAGCAGTCTCAGCCAACTTCCACGTACCGTCTGGCATTTTGCCATAAGTCATGTTGGTCAAGTGATGCTGAATATACTCAGACGAGGTAAGGGTATGTTCTTCAGCAGCCATAAATCACACCTGGTTAATGTCAAATACTAAATTAGAACTTTAACGAACATCGCGTGCTGCTTGATATCTCGTTAAAGTTCTAAAAAAACTTCATTTTTTGTTGTTTCTACGCCTATTTTTGTAATCGTGCAGCCAATAAAGGCGCAAACCACGACATACACTGAACAAGAATGAAACCACAAAACAATGCAACCGCTGACAACGGCTTAACATTGCTTAAAATCAAAATGAAACCAACGATCACTATTGCAAATTTGCCCATCATGCCCTGATACATGTTCATCAGAACCTGTTTGGATGCACGTGCTCCCGCAGCCCGAAATGATTGCCATGAAAAGTAACTGCAGGCAAGCCAACAGACCAAAGCCCCTAAAGCTGCACTGAGTGCGGCTGTAGTATCTTTGATTACCCAAGCAATCAAGGCTGAAACAGGAATCATTAGTGCTTGTAAAAGGACCAAAGCTTTCGCTAATCGTCGGTCAATCATGCGATTGGCTCGGCTCATTTTTTACTCACTCACAGCATAAATGCTTGACAAGTTTAGCTGATGATCGTTTTTAATCGCAGGCATTATAGGGTTACACCCCTGAACATGCAATCTTTTCCCGATCTTAGTCGTGTTTTTTTAAACGCGACATTGCTTTCGATCTGTACAATTGATGCTTATTTTTTGCATCATTTCCGTGCACTATATATACAGGCTTGTGTTTCTTTTGCCAAACTTTGCCATGCAACCACAAAATCTTGATATTTTGCTAAAGTTTCATCTACAGCCTGAAAAGCAATATTGCCTAATTTACTGTATTGCGCAGGGGTTGCACTACCTTCTGCAAGCAGACACATTTTTGTAACTGGGCGTGTGTCATTTAAATATTTAATCTGCGCAACAGTAGCAGCAACATGCGGATCATCTGTTAAAGCACCTGCAAATTTTAAGTTTAATGGGCGCTCTAAATATTGGTATGCATCATGAAATGCCCAATACGGTTTGGGATTACCTGATGTAGTAAATTTCTGTGATGCTAAAATCATTTCACGGGCAAAACTTTTGGCATTATTCCAATACATCGCTTTATGTTCAGGATATTGCTGTGAACGTAATGCTGCAATAAAGAAACCAATACGAACAGCATTGTTTGGATCAAGCCAAACATGAGTATCAATGGTATTTTTAATTGCCACACCACGAGTGCTACGTAAAGGCAATGCTTGAATGATGCCTGAATCGAGGATTGCAATCGCTTTATTACTTTCACCGAGCACTTTTTCGAGTGGAGCTTCATGTGCTTGCCCCAACCAAATCACCAAGCCTGCTTCTTGAATGGCTTTACGGTGTGCTGGTGTAAGTTGTACATCATGTCCTGACTGATTTCCCAACAACAACTCTGGTGTTTCGACACCTTGTGTAATTTTCTTGGCAATCAGATAAATAGGATGAGTAGAAATAACCAAAGGAGATTGAGCCCATGCCATACCACTTAGAACAGCACACAGCAGAAAAGCCAACAAGCGTTTCATGACGAGAAATTACCAAAATATTTTCATGTTATAATATAACAAATATGAAAAAATACCTATGCCATTCGTAAGAAGTTATGGCTTCATGTTAAGATATTCGATTGTCTCTTCATTTAAAAGAAATCCAGAGGGTCTGTTATGAGCTTATGTTCACACGAACATCATGATACTTTGCACGGCGTTCATGATCATCATAATATTGAAGCTCGCCTAGATGAAGCAGAAACCTTGTGTACAGCAACAGGCGCTCGTCTTACTCCATTACGTAAAGAAGTACTCGAGCTCATTTTAAATGCATCAGGTCCTGTCGGCGCTTATGATTTACTTGCTAAACTCAAAGGTACATCTGACCGCCCCGCTGCCCCACCGACAGTCTATCGTACTTTGGACTTCTTACTTGAAAAGGGTCTGATCCACCGTCTAACCTCCATTAATTCATATATTCCGTGTTGCCACCCCCGTGCAGGGCATCAGGCTGCATTTTTAATTTGTAGCCAATGTCATATTGTAAAAGAGGCATCTGCAAAAGGATTGATTCAAGAGTTAGATCATTTGGCGGCATCTGATCAATTCAAAGCACACCACAGTATTATTGAAATTTCTGGAATTTGTCAGCAATGCTCGAACAAGGCTTAACGCCACCTCTGGTTCAGTTGAATCAGATCAATGTCCGCATTGACGAACGTGACATCTTAAAAAATGTTGATTTTTCAATTCATGAAAATGAAATTGTCACGCTCATTGGTCCAAACGGTGCAGGTAAATCTACGCTGATTAAAGTGATTCTGGGTATTACCAAGCCCTCTTCAGGTCAAATTCAAAATAAAAAATCGCTGAAGCTGGCTTATGTGCCACAAAAATTTAATCCATCTCATAGCTTGCCGTTACGAGTAAAAGATTTACTCAATCTTGAGAAATGTGATTCTGTGATTAAAGCTGAAATCGTGCAAGATACGGGTATTGCAAAGCTACTTGAATCGAAAGTTCAGCAACTGTCAGGCGGTGAGCGCCAACGGGTTTTATTGGCTCGTGCGTTACTTCGCCAACCTCACATTCTAGTACTTGATGAGCCAATGCAAGGCTTAGACATTCAATCTGAAGCTGAGCTTTATGATTATGTACGTAGTCTGCCTGAACGTTACAATTGCTCTGTTTTAATTGTTTCCCACGATTTGCAATGGGTCATGCAAGGTACGCAACGTGTCGTGTGCTTGAACAAGCATATTTGTTGTAGTGGTCTACCTGATAGTATTCAACAACATCCCGAGTACCAAGCACTTTTTGGTACAAATCGGGCATTTTATCAACATCATCACAATCATTGTGCACATGGCGATACTGCAACACCTTGTCTGCATGACCCTCGCCCTCACATTCACCCAGAACCGGAAGCTTAATCCATGATGGAATGGTTACAACTGCTATTACCTGCATGGATTATGGGCACGTTATTGGTGTTTTTAACCGCCCCTCTCGGTTGTTTAATGTTATGGCGTAGAATGTCTTTTTTTGCAGATACCATGGCACACGGCACATTGCTCGGTGTGGCTCTGGCTGCAGTTCTAAGTCTACCGTTATGGATTGGCGTGACATTCACGGCTGTTTTACTTGTTGCCGTTTTGTGGGTGTTACATGATCCTCGTTTACCCAACGATGCATTACTTGCTCTCTGTTCAGCAACGCTACTTTGCTCAGGTTTACTGCTGATTCAACATTTACCTGCCTTACGTCCTGAATTGCTCAGCTATTTATTTGGTGACTTACTCACCATTGAATGGTCTGATTTACCTATGTTTGCTACAGTTATTGTTGTTGCACTCGCGATTTTATATAAAAATTGGCAAGCACAGATTCAAATTGCAATTGATCCCGATATTGCGGTCAGTGAAGGTGTGAATGCCAAATGGCAACGCCTTGTTTTTATGATGCTCTTGGCTTTATTTACGGTACTTGCTTTACGTGCAGTCGGTTCATTATTGATGGGTGCATTATTAGTCATTCCTGCCCTAGCCGCACGTTTACTTTCACATTCACCTAAACAAATGATGATTGGTGCGTTCATTATTGCTCAGTTCGGTATTACTGTCGGCTTATGGTCAAGTGCGGGCTTAGATACTTCTACAGGCTTAACCATTGTTTTAACCATGTCATTATTGTTTGCCATTATTTTTATTATTCAAAAATTTAAAAAAATGGCTTAAAACGATTAATCTTAGAAGTGAACGACGACATGCTTGGATTCATCAAATACGAATCGAGCATGCATTTTTCCCAAATTTCAATCTCGTCAAAAAAGCCAATAGGTCTCTTCCATAAAACAAAAAATGATCCTTTAATGTCCTGTTTTTAAATCAGAATATTTTCATGTTTTATTTATAATTTAAGAACAAGGTATATTGATATTCAAAAGCTTACAGATATTTAGGTTCAGCGATTTGGTCAACGTTTAACATCATGTTAAACAAACTAAAATACACGTTCCAGTAAAAAGGCAGACCCTATATTTTGGACTTAGAGGATCAGCTTCATCAGATAAATCTATAATTTTTAATCTTCCTGACATTCAAAATATACCGACATTTTAATGACAACACTAATTATAAAAGCACTCAAATCAACACTCAAAAACCTATAATGTTTACTGATGTACCAGACTCAATAAACCTGCCGCACAACTAAATAGCACAGCAAAAGTCCGATTCATAATTTTTTGCTGTTTTGGCGATTTCAATAAGCGTAAAACTTTCGCCGCTAAGCCTGTATAACCCGCCATGACAATCATATCAATCGTAACCATTGTTACAGCCATAATCACATACTGAATCCACTGTGGTTTCGATAAATCTAAGAATTGGGGCAAAACTGCCAATAGAAAAACTATCGCCTTCGGATTACTAATATTGACAATAAAACCATGCAAAATAATTTTAGGAATCGACTTTAATTTTTTTTCCGATTGAATATCAATAGATTGTGCTGGTGCTGCCCATTGTAAGTAAGCAAGATACAATAAGTACAAGATCCCAAACCATTTCACCACTAAAAAAGCCCATGGTGTTGTCGAAAATAAAACCCCTACCCCGGCTGCCACAATACAAATCTGAACCAAAAGTGCGATTTGCAGCCCAATGACATTCCAATACCCACGACGGAAACCATAATTTAAACCACTCGACATTGAAGCAATTGCCCCCGCACCGGGTGATACACTAATCACCCAACATGCAGCCATATATGCAAGCCAAATTTGAAACGACATAATTATTTTTCAGGAGAATACGAAACAAGCAATTATATGCCTTTATTGTGGTATTTTTCGATGAATTTGATTTAAAAAACCATCCACAAAAACTGTCTAACTTCTCCTATATCATGCACAATAGATTAAAAATATTGCTCATAAATTCAAGGACTCATTTTATATGACCGCACAATCTGTCATTTTACCCTTACCTTCAAACCATGCACGCTTTATTGTTTTAAATTTAAAAAATTTGTCGATTGAAGACCTTAAACAACAACTGAATACTCTATTTTCTACACGTGACCGCCTTATTGGACAACACCCGAGCGCAGAAGTAAAAACAGCAGTTGCTTTTGGTCCCACACTTTGGGCACAACTTCACGAACAGACTCCAACAGGTTTCAAACAACTTGATCCTGTAAATGGTGCATTTAATATGCCCGTCGTTCCTGCCGATGTCATCATTCATATTGCTTCTGCACGTGTAGATTTATGTTTTGCACTCAGCCAAGCTTTTTTTGAAGGAATTCAAGATCAAGTCGACGTTTTAGATGAACGTGTTTGCTTCCGTTATCTTGATGGACGTGATTTAACAGGTTTCATTGATGGTACTGAAAACCCACAATTCCATGATGATCGTGCTGAAACTACACTTTTAGGTGAGGATGCAGGTATTTTTGCAGATGGTTCGTTTGTTTTTGCACAACGCTATGTTCATGCTTTAGACAAATGGAAACGTTTAAAAGTAGATGCTCAAGAGCATGTGATTGGTCGTTCTAAACTTGAAAGCATTGAAATGGACGACGATGTTAAACCTGAAAATGCGCACATTGCCCGTGTTGTTATTGAAGATGAAAAAGGTGAGGAGCAAGAAATTTTACGCCATTCTTTACCCTATGGTGATGGTCAAGGTGATAAAGGACTATTCTTTATCGCATATACCAAAAATCTCAGTATTATAGATGACATGCTAAAACATATGTTTGGTACAACAGGTGACGGAGTCCATGATCGTTTGTTGCACTTCACTACAGCCGTTGATGGTGCCTATTATTTTGCTCCAAGCGAAGATTTACTGACCGAAATTCTCGGTGAAGAATAAAAAAATTTATAAAATTTCTCCCTGTCACACTATCGTCACAGGGAGTTTTTTATTTTTCACATATATCAATGCTCTTGATCAAGGCGCATTTGAATTACGAACATCCAAGGCTTTACGGCAAATTTCATCATTTGAATATGCAAAAATACGATGCTCACCACTTTCGATGAATGCTGCATCCTGCTCAAAGCCAAAAGCATTTTTTGAAATATCACAATGATACGATGATAACTGATAAGCCTTAATCACTTGGCACTTTGGCTCTTCTTCTGCCTCATCAAAACCTGACCATTGCTCAACATTCACTGTATCGCACAAGGTTTTAGAAGTACCGATTGGCTTTGACTGTTCAGTTCGAGATGCTGTTTCACTAACATTCACTTTTTGTTCATTTGATTGTTTTTGCTCAGCCCCATCACAAGCCACCAAACCCATTGCCACCATTAACACGATACTGACTGTTTTTAACATTAACCTTCCCCCCTTATTTTCAAATCATTTTTACAATGCCATTTTTATAGTATGTTTAAAATTCAAAATAAAAAAGCAGTACCTGCCGATACTGCTTTTAAAACAACATTCAAATGAACATTGAAAAGATACCTGATCCTGCTTTAGAACGGCACACGACGATAACTACGATATTCAGGTTTCCAGAAATTCTGTTCAATACTTTCCTGAATTTGCTCATCGCTGATTTGCGGAGCAACACCATCTTCAATTGCCGCTTTTGCAACTTTAAATGCAATAATACGAGAAACAGCTTGTAACTCATTTAAATCTGGTAATAAGTCCGCAGATGGATCTGTCAATTTTGGCGAACAATCTGCCAATGCTGTACTTGAAACCATCAACATTTTATCGGTTACACGAGTCGCACCTACTGCGACCACGCCCAAGCCAATACCTGGGAAAATATATGAATTATTACACTGTGAAATATTGTAGATTTGCCCATGATAAGTTACAGGCAAGAATGGACTACCTGTTGCAATGAGCGCACGACCTTCCGTCCAGTGAATAATATCTGCAGGTACAGCTTCGACTTGTGAAGTTGGATTAGATAACGGTAAAACGATTGGATTTACACAATGCGCTGCCATGGTCTTAATAATTTCTTCAGTAAATAAACCTGGCTGACCCGACACGCCAATTAACACAGTTGGTTTGGCATTTTTCACTACATCAAGCAATGAAATAATATTATCTGCACTTGCCCAACCATCAACTACACTGAGTTTCTGCACAAGACGACTTTGGAAATCGAGTAAATTTGGCTGATTTTCAGTGAGTAAACCAAAGCGATCAACCATATACACTTGTGAGCGTGCCTGTGCATCGGTTAAACCTTCCGCCACCATTTGCGCAATAATCTGCTCTGCAATACCACAACCTGCCGACCCAGCACCCAAAAAGGCAATCACTTGGTCTTTAAGCTGCTTGCCTGCTGCTCGACTTGCTGCAATCAGCGTACCAACAGAAACGGCTGCTGTACCTTGAATATCATCATTAAAACAACAGATTTTATCACGATATTTTTGCAATAAAGGCATCGCATTTTTCTGTGCAAAATCTTCAAACTGAATTAAAGCTTTTGGCCAACGGCGTTTGACAGCCTGAATGACCTCATCAACAAATGCATAATATTCATCACCACTAATACGAGGCTGAGACCAACCCATATAAATTGGGTCATTCAGCAAATGTGGGTTATTTGTACCCACATCAAGTGTGATTGGTAGTGTATATGCAGGGCTAATACCACCACACGCAGTATAAAGTGATAGTTTCCCAATTGGGATACCCATACCACCAATACCTTGATCTCCCAAACCTAAAATACGCTCACCGTCAGTGATTACAATCACTTTGACGTTTTTACGATTGACGTTATGAATAATCTCATCAATGTGTTTACGGTCAGGATAAGAAATAAAGACACCACGATGACGGCGATAAATATCTGAGAAACGCTGACAAGCCTCACCCACCGTTGGCGTGTAAATAATAGGCATCATTTCACTGAGATGATTTTCAATGAGGTGATAAAACAATGTTTCATTGGTGTCTTGAATATTACGCAAATAAATATGCTTATTGATCGCTTCATTAAATGAACAATATTGCTGATATGAACGCTGACTTTGCTCTTCAATACTTTCAATAACATGCGGAATCAAACCATGTAAGTTAAAAGAAGTGCGCTCATTTTCAGTAAAAGCTGAGCCTTTGTTGAGTAAAGGGAGTTCAAGCAAAGCATTGCCTGCATAGTGAATATACAGCGGATATCTATTTAAATTTTCAGTGGTCATTTCCATTCTCATCGACCTAAAACGCCTCTATACGTTTAGGATTTAATCCAATACAACTTTAATTTCTGACAAGCTTAAGCCTATTTTGAAGCAAATGGGTATTTAGATACGTGATAATGATATGCCATATATTTTACAGAATGATAAATCCATCATATTTTTAAAATTGTACATTTTACACTCGGTTATTTTATTTTTTAAAACATGATGCTTCTAATCACGCATATCTACAAGTATACCTGTCAATTTTCGCACCAAAGGCAAAACTATAAGAACAACAGGATAAGCCACAACCCATGAGATCAACCAAGCCGACAACCATTTCTTAAAAAAATGTCCACTTAACCCAACATTCAAGATTAGATTGATGAGTGACACCATACCACTCATCAAACATGATAAGAATAAAGGCATAATCCACATGGCATATTTTGCGGGAAGTTTTGGAATATTCCCCACAATCATTGGACGATTTTCAGACATATCACGCTCTAGCTAAATTAGATCATTTTGTACCGTATTGTATAAGATCATCAACGAATATGCTTTAACCATCACATTTATCTATCGGATAAGTTTTATTCTGTAAAATGCATTCACCTAAAGACCTCGAAATTTGCTATATTTAGCGTTTTTCTGCGACATTTATTTCTCGATAGATTATGAATACGGCCATACAAGCAGCTCTTGATCATGCAGTACAGTCCCTAAAAGCTGAAGGGACACTTCCATCTGATTGGAACAACACGAGTATCCTGACGCGAACTAAAGATCGAAGTCATGGTGACTTTGCATCCAACATTGCGATGATTGCATCTAAAGCTGCGGGTATGAAACCTCGTGATTTGGCTGATAAAATTCTCGCAAATTTGCCTGAAGTTGCTGATATTTCTAAAGCAGAAATTGCAGGTCCAGGTTTTATCAATTTCTTTTTAAATGCAGATCAACGCTTTGCTGTACTTGACCAAATTCAAATACAGAAAGATCAGTTTGGTCAAACAACCGTCAATGCAGCAAAACGCATTCAAGTTGAATTTGTATCTGCAAATCCGACTTCAAGCCTACACGTAGGACATGGTCGTGGTGCAGCATACGGTATGACGGTTGCCAACTTACTTGAAGCAACTGGTGCAACCGTTGACCGTGAGTACTATGTCAATGACGCAGGTCGTCAAATGGACATTCTTGCAACTTCAACTTATTTACGCTACCTAGAATTGACAGGTCAGGAACTCGTTTTCCCGAAAAATGCTTATCAAGGTGATTATGTTAAAGAAATCGCACAAAGCATTATTGATAAAGATGGCGATGCATATGTCCGTCCTGTGGCTGACATTTATAAAGATGTACCTGAAGATGTTCAATATGCCGCTGAGCTTGATGCTGAAGGGAATAAAGTTGTCCTTTCAGGCGACAAAGAAAAGCATATTGATGGTTTAATCCACAATGCTCAAAACCATTTAAATGCAGGTTACCGCGTTTTCCATCAAGCAGCTTTACATGCAATTTTAGATGACATTAAAGATGACCTTGGTGAATTTGGCGTAACTTTTGACAAATGGTTCAGTGAAGCATCTTTGACTGAAAAAATTGATGAAGCATTACAAACGCTTGATCAACGTGGCTTCCTATATGAAAAAGATGGCAACATTTGGTTTAAATCGACTGAATTTGGTGATGAAAAAGACCGTGTAGTGAAACGTCGTAATGGTCAAACCACTTATTTTGCCTCTGACATTGCATACCATTTAAATAAATTACAACGTGGCTATACCGATATCATTGATATTTGGGGTTCAGATCACCACGGTTATATTGCTCGTGTAAAAGCAGCAATTGATGCGATGGGTTATGACTCTAAAAAATTAACGGTATTGTTAGTTCAGTTTGTGAGCTTGTGGCGCAGTGGCGTGATGGTGCAAATGTCATCTCGTTCAGGTCAATTTGTGACTTTACGTGATTTACGCAAAGAAGTGGGTATTGATGCCGCACGTTTTTACTATGTAATGCGTAAATCTGAACAACACATTGACTTTGACTTAGACCTTGCTGTGTCACAAAGCAAAGATAATGCCGTGTATTACATTCAATATGCGCATGCACGTATTCAACGTATTTTGCAAAAAGCACAAGCTTCAAATCTTGAGCTAAATGTTGCTACTGCTCGTGAACACGCAAACTTATTAACTTTAGACACTGAAACTGAAATTTTAGCGAAGCTTGCTGCTTATCCTGAAGTTTTAGTTCGTGCTGCCAATAGTTATGAACCACATCAAATTGGTAATTACCTGAAAGAATTGGCTGCCCTGTTCCATGGTTGGTATGCGCAAGATGGTATCAAATTCATTGATGATCAAAATGTTACATTATCACAAGCACGTTTACTGTTATCATTAAACGTACAGCAAGTGCTTCGAAATGGTTTAACATTGCTTGGCGTATCTGCTCCTGAAAGCATGTAAGCAAAGTACTCTTTGATACATCAGTAATACAATAAATCGTTACTTTACATCGGGCTAAAGCAAAATTATGCTTAAACCCGATGTTTAAAAATAATTAGAGGTTCCTCGTGTTTGGAAAAACGCAACGCGGTGTATCAGAAAGACCGAATAAACCGAAAAAGCCACTCATACCAAAATGGTTAGGCATGCTCGTGGTCATTTTAATCGTGTTAAGTTTTGCAGTGGCATTGCTCCTGTGGAAACCTTGGGCACCTGTACAACCACGCAACAATACAGTGACGTCACCGCATTATCAGGAAGATACCAATAAAGACTACCGTTTTTATGACCTACTTCCGCAGCAACAAGTCACGCCTATTCCTGAACAAGCTGTGCCTGAAACTAAAACACAGCAACAGCCTTTAATTATTGAAGCTCCAGCAAAAACTGAAGAGGTCAATACGAGTGTAGATGCGAATGAGCAAGCGCCTGTAGTCCAACAACCTGAATTTATTTTACAGGTGAAAAGCTATGATGATCCTGATGCTGCCGATGCTCGCCGTGCTGAAATTATTTTGAATGGTCTTTCAGCCGATGTTGTACAAAGTTCTGAAGGAAATAAGGTTTGGTATCGTGTGATTTCAGGACCATATGCTTCTGAAAATGCAGCGGTGATGGCACAACAAACTTTGCAACATAGCGGTATCGACTCGATTGTGGTGAAACGCTAATCTTGCTTAATACAGACCTTAAATAAAAAAAGATGCCTCGGCATCTTTTTTTATTGCACTTTATTCTTCGATTGACATAATTTTTTCAATAAATGCCTGAAGTAAAAATGCTACTTGATCAGCATGTAGCTGTGCCAAATCATGTTGCCCTTGTTGAATTACATGAAGTTCAGACAAAATGATTTTTCCATGTAAGTACTGTCCAATCGCGACAGGACTAATGGGATCGGCATCCCCCCAAATCAACAATACAGGACATTCAATTTTATACAGCAAATTATCCAAATAAACCTGAGGCTGTACAAACCAATCAGGTACATCAAATGTCTGTTGATAGTCCTGTCGCCAATCGGCAACATTAAAAGAGCTTAAATCAACTCCGCCCGATGTCGCAACTAAAACTAAAGCATCAACAAGGTCGGGCTTTTGCAAAGCAGCTTGAACAGCAAATATGCCACCCATTGACTGTGCAACAATGATCGAAGGCTGTGATATTTGATCTAGGACATAGCGCTGTAAATCTAAAAAATTATTTACATCGGCATGATCGCCATAACCACCAAAACTCGGGTAAGCAATAACGGTTTTGCCATCTTGTTCAGGTAATAAATCCATTAGCGGTTGCCAAAATTCAGTATTACCCGATGCACCCGGTAAAAAAATCATATTCATTTAGATCTAAAAACCACTTTTGGCTTTGGCTTTTTGAAAGGCTGGACGTTGCTGTATTCTTTCAGCATAGGCAACAATTTGTGGCTTATTTCCTTTAATTCGCTCTTGCATCGCAACCACAGGGAAACTCAGTTGAATATCTGCAAAGGAAAATTGCCCTGCTGCATATTCATTTTTGGAAAAATAATCTTCGAGAAAAGCTGTATGTTCTTTTAATCGTGGATTGATAAAACCACCTTTCACTCCATCTGAAATTTTCTTTGCAATAGGTCGAATAATAAAAGGAACATGCTTTGGCATATTGGTCATCACTAGCGTCATGACCAAATAAGGCATGAGTGAACCCTCTGCATAATGCATCCAATAATTGTATTGCATTAAATCTTTAGGATTTTGAGGTTTAAATTTATTGTCTTTGTCGTAAGTAGCCTGTAAATATTCGAGGATTACGGCAGATTCAGCAATCGTCAGATCACCATCGGTCAATACAGGTGATTTACCTAGAGGATGAATAGCTTTTAACTCAGGCGGTGCAGCAAAAGTGGGTAAACGTTTGTAGTGCTTAATTTGATATTCCACACCCAACTCTTCTAACGCCCAAATAATACGGAGTGAGCGTGACTGTTCTAGATGATGTAGTGTAATCATTATTGTGATCTCTTTAGGTTTCTTTCAATATAACCTAAAGAGATTAAAAAATGACACCCTGTTTTGTACAAAATGGCATCTATATTTTTCAAATTTATTCATTAATCAATTGCTTAAACAATAGATGTATTGATTTCAACACTACGCAATAAAGTCTTGGTGACAGGCGTTTTTTGACAAACCGCCAGGATTTTTGCACTCAGCTCTTCATCCAAAGGACTGACAAAAGACAAACGGCGTTCAATCCATTCCTTGCCTTCTTTGTTGGCTTTAAAATTTGCTTCTACCGTAAACTCGCCCAAATCAAAACCTTTATGTTCTGCATACATACGCAAGGTGATCATGGTGCATGAAATTAGACCTGAACAAATAAAGTCATACGGTGCAGGACCTTTGTCTTGACCACCAAACGATTCAGGTTTATCTGTAATAAATTGATGTTTATGACTGATGATTTCACCTGCCCATGGTTCAGGCAAGCTTTTTACTTTTGCAGTGGCAATTGTACCCATGATCATTATCCTTTATTTTTAATTATTCAAAATCAGTGGCTTTAAATTCCAAATAAAGCCACTAACTTTTAAAATATAACTTATTGAAATATAAATTATTAATACATAACCGAGTTATTTTGATGGGCGCATACTATCTGGGAATACTGGTGCTTTTAAGCTTTCACCTATATAACTTGGAATACTGCCAAAACGAGGATCTTTATTGATCCATTGTTCACGGGCAATACGTAATTCTTCTTGGGTACGACCCACAAAGTTCCACCACAGTAAAATTGGTGATTCAAATGGTTCACCACCGAGCAATAAGATGCGACCGCCTGCATGAATTTCAATATCAAGTTCAGTCAAACCTGGCTCAAGAACAACAAGATTATCTTGGTCAAGTTCATGACCATTCACCACTGCTGTACCTTCCAATGCCATAAATGCATATTCAAATTTCGGATTTAAACTTAAACGTGTTTTTGTTTTCTCCTTCGCCGTTAAGTCCACACCTAAAAGTTCTGTATGTACTTTTACAGGTGATGTCGTATTTAAAAACTCACCGACAAGAATGGTAAATTCAACGCCATCTTTTTCTACTACAGGCAATTCTGGATAGTGATCAAACTGCGGTGCCATATTAATTTTGGCATCTGGCAATGCAATCCAAAGCTGTGCAGCATGCATTTTAGTTTCAGTTACAGGTGCGACTTCGGTATGCGAAATACCATGACCTGCCGTCATTAAGTTAACTTGTTTTGGACGAATCAGCTGATCTACTGTTCCAAGACTGTCGCTATGCAACATCGTGCCTTCAATCATCCATGTAAAGGTTTGCAAACCAATATGCGGATGTGGTCCAACATCAAGCCCTTCACCTTGTTTAAAATGAACTGGACCCGCATGGTCTAGAAAGCACCATGCGCCAATCATGCGTTTTTCACGGCTTGGTAGTGCACGTTTAATGACTGTGCCTTTGCCAATTTCCGCAGAACGAATTTGAAAGTCTTGAATAAATTTATTCACGTACTTTTCACAGTCATCCGAATGGGAAATTTCAGTGTCATGGGTATTGGTCATATTATTATCCTAAAGTTGTTCACGAGCTCAGGATGTTGAGGCGAGCAACATCCTATTTCACTTCATCTTAGCGGTTCAGCCTGCATTGTCCTACTCGTATGTTAATACGATGAAACCCGTTTATAGGACAATAACAGTTTTGTTTTTATTGTAAATCGTTTGAACTATGTCCAGTTTTGATTTGCAGGGTTTCTTTGGTTTAACTTTGCTTTTTAAAAAAATCGTCCTAAAAAAGCTAATCAAAAACAGAACCCATCCATTATTTTTAACAATATTCGTAAAACCTAACATCAAATGCTGCAAATTACTTTAATATAGCTTACTATCAGAAAATTTATTTTTTACCTTACATCGTGAGACCATTAATGCAAGCTCAGCCTCAGCTAGTCAATGTTCAATTTGCTGAACAGGCTAATACTCAATTTAAATTCATTGACCTCTTTGCAGGCGTAGGTGGATTTAGAATGGCTTTGCAAAATTTAAAAGGTAGCTGTGTTTTTAGTAGTGAATGGAATAAAAATGCTCAAGAGACATACTTTCAAAATTATGGTGAAAAACCAGATGGCGATATCACATTAAATGACACTAAAGAAAAAATCCCTCAAAATTTTGATATTTTATGTGGTGGCTTTCCTTGCCAAGCCTTTTCTATTGCGGGTAATCAAAAAGGTTTTAATGAAACACGTGGGACATTATTTTTCGATATTGTAGATATTGCAGAAAGACACCAACCTCGTGTAATTTTTTTAGAAAATGTAAAAAATTTAATTTCTCACGATAAAGGCAATACATTTGAAGTCATTAAAAATACGTTAAAAGAGCTTGGTTATGCAGTCTATTTTCAAGTTTTAAATAGTATGACTCATGCCAATGTACCGCAAAACCGTGAACGTATTTTTATTGTAGCGTTTAATGAAGCACTTGTTCCTAATCATGCCGAGTTTCAATTTCCTGAAGCAATTCCACTGACGAAAACCATTCATGATTTTCTAGAAACAGAAAAAGTTGATCAGAAGTATTATTACAAACCTGATCACATGTATTATCCTACATTGAAAGAAAGTATGACTTCTCGTGATACTTTATATCAGTGGCGTCGTGTCTATGTTCGTGAAAATAAGAGTAATGTTTGCCCAACTTTAACAGCAAATATGGGTGCAGGTGGTCATAATGTGCCGTTATTGGTTGATGATTTTGGGATCCGTAAACTTACCCCGAAAGAGTGTTTTGCTTTTCAAGGCTACCCTGTAGATAAAATGGTTTTTCCTGAAAAAATGGCAAATAGTGCTTTATATATGCAGGCAGGTAACTCTGTCACTATGCCATTGATTCAACGAATTGGGGAAAAGATTTTGGAAGTCCTTAATTCATAATGTTCATTTAATACATGATTCTTGAATTTTCAGGAATCATGTATAAATTTTGATATCTTTATTTTATAAAAATTATTATATTTCAAACAGTATAAGCATTTATTTGGAATAAAAGTAATGTGGTCAGAACTTTCAATTGAAAAAAAAGAAAAATATAAATTATTAATTACAAACTTTGCTAGTTTAAGCAGAGTATTTTCGCAAAAATCATCTGAATCAAACGACAATGATATTACTCCTATCATCAATTCCAAATTTCAAGAAACAGCATTTCAGAAAGCTTTTGATGCCTTAAGCGAAGACATAGCAAATACATCTTTCGATGCTTCTATTAAATTAGATAATGATAAAAAATATTTAATAGGTATCAAATCTTTTGGCTATACAACGGGATATCAAAAAATTGCCCAATTTAAAAGTGATAGTGCATATGATGATTGGTCAACTTTACTCTCTAATATTAAAATGAATGTCAAAAACCTAGAACACAATGAAGCAAATAAATTAAATAAAGATTTATACAAAAATTTAGCTACCAAAGTAGCAAATTTAAGAAATGCTCGAATTGCTTCATCTAAAGCACAAATTAAAGGATTTAACGGTGCTGGGGTTAATATCGATAGTATTTATCATGTTTTAATGCCATTCAAAAATAAAAATCAACCTCAAATTTTAGTAGGACAGATATCTTATTTACCGATTGATATTAACCATATCAAAATTATTAAAAATGAAAAAAATAATAGGCACCCTCAAAATTTTGAATTTACTGATGGTCAACATAACTATCGATATACTTCATCAGATAGTCAACTACTTATGGATTTCAAAAACAAAGAAATTGTACTAGAAACATGGGATATAAATTATCATGACGATCCTTTCTATTTTTTTGAAAATTTACATCTTTTTAATATTTTACAAGGTAATAAAACTGCTTCTATTCAAATAAAAAGTAATGACACTACTATAATAGATTCAGTATGTTGGATGATACCTAATAAGTTAGGAAAATTAGAAGAAAGTTCAGGATATAATGCTTTTGATGGATCGACAAAACTTGGAAAAGAAGACAGAAAAGTAAGTATTACTCAAATTCAAACTAAATATAAAAATAAAATTTCAACACAAGAATTAGATTTTACTGTGAATCAACTTAAATCAATTTTGTTAAAGGATTGGAGAGGTAAATCTAAAATTAAAGAGCGTAAAGAGCTAAGAACCAATTTAATAACATTTATTCGACAAATAAAAAATAAGGAATTATTAGAGGATATCGAAAATTTAGTTTTTCGGTCTTCAACAGAAATGTATATCCCTATCCCAGACTCAAAACAATTCCACACACAAAAACCAAATTTTTTTGGAAAAGACATTGGTACTTTTCTCAGTGATGGCAAAACATTAGCATTACCAACTACAACAGAACGTAAGTTTAAACTTGAATTTATTCCTTCAGGGAATGTGATAGAAGCTTATATTAATCAAGAAGCAGGAAAATCGATTCAGTCAATTACCAATCAAGATATTTTAGGGAAATGGATCTTATGGGAAGTTTTTCAATTAAAAGAAAGAGAATTATTAACCTTAGATAAGTTAAATGATATTGGTATAAATGGAATTAGATTAACTAAATTTAAAGATGAAACGAGAGGAATTGGTCTAGAATTTATTTGGATAGATGAAGAAAATCCCCCTCAAGATGCAATCGGATGGGTAGCTAAAAATAAAAAAGACGCCTAAGCGTCTTTTTTATTTTGGTAATTTCCTGCGGAAATTACTCCCATTCAATTGTAGCTGGTGGCTTAGAAGACACGTCATAAACAACACGTGAAACATCAGCAATTTCATTCATGATACGAGTAGAAATCTTGTCTACTAAGTCGTATGGAAGATGAGCAAAACGAGCTGTCATAAAGTCAACAGTTTCAACAGCACGAAGCGCAATGACCCATGCATAACGGCGACCATCACCTACAACACCAACTGATTTAACAGGTTGGAATACAGCAAATGCTTGTGCAGTTTTGTCATACCAACCGCTTGCACGAAGTTCTTGCATGAAAATGTCATCGGCTAAACGTAAAATATCAGCATATTCTTTTTTCACTTCACCCAAAATACGCACACCCAAACCTGGACCTGGGAATGGATGACGATAAAGCATTTCGAAAGGAAGACCTAAAGTTGTCCCTAAACGGCGAACTTCATCTTTAAACAAGTCACGAATTGGCTCAACCAATTCAAATGCTAAATCTTCTGGTAAACCACCCACGTTATGGTGCGACTTAATCACATGTGCTTTACCATTTTTGGTTGCAGCAGATTCGATTACGTCAGGGTAAATTGTCCCTTGTGCAAGGAAGTTTACACCATCAAGCTTACGTGCTTCTTCAGCAAATACATTGATGAATTCACGACCAATAATTTTACGTTTCGCTTCAGGATCAACTTCACCTTTAAGCGCAGTTAAGAAACGGTTTTCAGCATCGGCACGAATCACACGGATACCCATGTTCTTCGCAAACATATCCATCACTTGCTCGCCTTCGTTCAAACGAAGTAAACCATTATCTACAAATACACATGTCAATTGATCGCCAATTGCACGGTGTAAAAGCGCAGCAACAACAGATGAATCTACGCCACCTGAAAGACCTAAAAGAACTTTTTGATCACCAATTTGTTGACGTAATTGCTCAACACGTAAATCAATGATGTTTTCAGAGTTCCAAAGGTTACGACATCCACAAATGCTGTGAACGAAGTTAGAAATGATTTGCTCACCTTTTGCAGTATGAGTCACTTCAGGGTGGAACTGAATACCATAGAAACGACGTTCTTCATCAGAAACCATTGCAAATGGGCAGCTTGGCGTACTTGCAGTTACTTGGAAACCTGCTGGAATTGCAGTGACTTTGTCACCGTGGCTCATCCACACTTTTAATTGGTCTTTACCATCTTCAAGATCGCCAATCAGTTTGTCACGCACTTGAATGTCGACTTCGGCATAACCAAATTCATGAACATCACCTGGTTCTACTTTACCACCAAGTTGTTCTGACATGGTTTGCAAACCATAGCAAATACCCAATACAGGTACGCCTAAGTTGAACACAACTTCAGGAGCACGTGGACTACCAGCTTCATAAACACTTTCTGGACCACCTGAAAGGATAATCCCGTTTGGGTTAAATGCACGAATGTCATCTTCTGACATATCGAATGCGTACATTTCTGAATATACACCCGCTTCACGAACACGGCGTGCAATCAGCTGGCTATATTGAGAACCGAAATCCAAAATCAGGATACGATCTTCAGTAATTTGAGTATTGGTCGTCATGGCTATACAACTATGCAGGCAAATGGATTTAAGCGCCATATTCTAGCATTTTTCAGTGCAAGACGCACTGTATTCATCACTCTTGTATTTTGTAAGAAAAAGATGATTTATTTCAAGTAAATAAAAGCGCTAAATTGCGCTTTTATTTACTGACTTATTTTACAAATTATTTCTCAATTGCATGATCAATACTGAACTTACCCGCACCATACAGCATCAAGTAAAACAAACCACCTGCCATTGCTATATTTTTCATAAAGTTAGTGGCATCATCTGCACCACCATGAAATAAAAATGCCGTGATAATACTAAAAATACCTAAACCCAATGCGGCAAAACGCGCTTGAAAACCGAAAAGCAATGCCAAACCACCGCCTAGCTCAACAAAAATAGTCAATGGTAACATTGCACCTGGAACACCCATCGCTTCCATATACCCAACAGTTGCACTATATGCTGTAAGCTTGCCGTAGCCAGCAACAATAAAAATGTACGCCATAAGAATACGTGCAAGTAATGCCAAGACGGCTTGAGCAGTCGGTTGATTGACTATATTTTTAACAACAACATTGGGATTAAACATGGTAAAACTCTTTTCATTATTTAAGAATTGAAGCTATTTTAATCTGATTAGAAAATGAATAAATATATGAAATTAGTATCCATCGTATTAAATATGCAACGATATCGACGGAATTTATTTAGTTTTTCATACTGACTTTCCCTGCTCATACTGCTAGGCTTTGTGCACAATTTCACATAGTTTTAGTCCCATGGATTTAATTGATTTTATCTTACACGTAGACGAACACCTTTTTGAATTTATTAAAAATTATGGCGTATGGATCTACGGCATTTTATTTTTAATTATTTTTGTGGAAACAGGTTTAGTGGTGATGCCATTTTTACCTGGCGATAGCCTATTATTTGCTGCGGGTGCATTAGCAGCCTCTACAGGTGCAATGGATCCTGTCGTTTTAATCATTTTATTGTTTATCGCCGCTGTTTTAGGTGACACGCTAAACTATCACATTGGTAAATATATTGGTCCGCGTGTGTTTGAAATCGAATCCCGATGGATTAACAAGCAACATTTAATTAAAACATCTGAATTTTTTGAACGCCACGGTGGTAAAACCATTATATTTGCTCGCTTTATTCCTTTTGCTCGTACCTTTGCACCTTTTGTCGCTGGTGCAGGCAGCATGAATTATAAATTTTTCCTCACCTTTAATGTTATTGGTGCCATTTGTTGGGTCGGTTCTTTTATTACTTTGGGTTATTTATTTGGCAATATGCCAATTGTTAAAGATAATTTTACTCATTTGATTTTTGGTATTATTTTCTTGAGCATTTTACCGGGCATTATTGGCTATATTCGTCATAAATTTTTTGCTAAAAAAGAAGCTTAAAATCCTTTAAGTTTACTTAAGCCATAAAAATACGATACACCACAGGCAACATACAAATCATCAATAGCAACGCCGACCCTTTATATATTTGGTCGGTGCTTATTTGCTTTAATTTTCCTGCCAATAATTCTCGTCCAAAATACATCCAGAACAATGCGCAAGGCAAAAGGCTTAAACAAACAATCCCCATAATAAAGACGTAACTCCCCAAAGAATCCCATGTTTCCACAGGAAGTACACCAACCGTCAATAAAATAACTTTTGGATTTTTAAGGGTATGAATAAAAACTTTACTTGGCTTGAACAATAAATTGAGCTGACTTTGTTTTCTTAACTGTGATGATTTCCATAAATGGAATGCTAGCCACATCACGTAAATTGCACTCATAAAATGTAGCCAATGCATCAAATTTGGCCACACAGGCATACTCAAATGAATCAACAATGCCCACATGGCTATGCCATACAAATAACCCAAAATTTCAGCCGGAATTAAATGAATGGTTTTAGCAATACCTTGATGATATGCAGAACTGGCAAGTAAAGCATTTGCTGGTCCTGGAATCAGTAGAACGGCAAATAACGCGACAACAAAGAACCAACTTTCGATCATAAAGCGTGCAAAAATATTTAAAGCGAGGCACACCTTAAACGAAATACGGTAAAAAAAACAAGGAAAATACCCAATTTAAAATGGGTTACACTCTCATCAAATATAAAATTATTATTTTAATATACTGATTTTTAATCAATAAATTTTGAAACATTTCCATTGTTAAGCAGACTCTTAATCTTTCACTAAAAGTCTGCCTATCAATTATTTTTTCACTTCTTGGCGTTTGGGAATATAAGGACAGTTTTTAAATTGAGCAGCTTGTGATAGTGCATCTTGCTCACCATACAAACGACCCAATTCGGTTTTTTTGGTATTGCTAGACTGCCCCATATTCACTGAAATAGATGGACCAAAGCCCCAACCACCATGACTTCCCCATCCACCACCTAAACCAAGACCAACACCCATACCTTTACTTTTCGGTGGCTGTACACCATTGTTAATATATTGCTGAATACGATCGAATTCCTGTGCCAATTGTGCACAATTCATCGCTTGATATTGAGTAGGAGAAACATAAGTCGGTTTAACCGTTGTCGCACAGCCTGTCATCAATACCGCTGAAAGAGCCAATAGACTCCAGTTGATGGTTTTCATTGCATTTCCACGCTTATTTATTTTCAATTTCATTGAACAATAATTGATAGGCCTGCGTCAATTTATGATCTGTAGCTAAATAAATCAACGGCAGATTTTTATGATGGGATTCTTTCATTAAGACAGACGGTGGCAACATAGTATTTAATACAGGCAAGCCTTCATCTTTCAACTGTTGAACGACTTCACGTGGCAATTTTGCTTGTGCTTGATATTGATTAACCACAATACCTTCAATTTCTAGACGATCATTATGATCATCTTGTGTTTCAATCACATTCTCAATTAATGTTTGCAAAGCACGTTTTGAAAATACATCGCAGTCAAATGGAATCAGTACACGATCTGCAGTAATGAGTGCCGAGAGTGTAAAAAAGTTAAATGCAGGTGGTGTATCAATAAAAATACGGTCATATTTACCTTTTAAGGTTTCAATGGCATCACGTAATTTATAAATTTTATGTTTACTGACCAATGCATGTTCAAGCGCACCCAAAGTTGGGCTAGCAGGTAAAACATCCAAATTTTTAAAAGGCGAACGATGAATATATTGATCAAAACCTTTATTTTTAGATTTTAATAACGAGCCAATTGCATTTCCAAGCAACCCTTTTTGTTGATTATTCCCCAATACATCATCAAAAAAATTTTCAATATTTGGCTCAAGCGCAGTTTTATCTGCTGAATAAGTTGCATCATCACCCAACAAATACTGACTTGAATTAGCTTGTGGATCAAGGTCAATCACCAGAGTCTTTAAACCTTGATGCGCACTCATTGCCGCAAGATTCACCGTAATACTTGATTTCCCCACACCACCTTTTTGGTTAAATACAACACGTGTCAGCATAGTTCCCTCAAAATTTTAATATTTTATCAATATGAAGTTTAATTGATTGCCTAACCTGTACTGATTTTTATGTCAGACAATCTTTAAAAAGTCTAATTAAACACAGGTTTAATGATGACCAATGAAATAATAGCAATCAATGCCACAGCACTGACAAAAAGACCTGCTCGGCGCTGTGCCAATAAAATTGTGTCATCTTTACGCCATGTTTTAATCAATGATGAAATCAGGACAAGGAACAAAACAATTTTGGCATAGAACCAAGGTTGAACCTGAAAATTATTCATAAATAGAAGAATTACACCCGTCAAAACGATCAAGGTATAAGACAAATGTTGCACAGCCACATAAGCTACCCGCCCTTTCGGATTGGGCTGATCATTTTGAATACCTGTAAAGAGTGTCAAAGCTCGCGCTAAAAAGACAATGATTGCAACACTCACACTTGTCATATGAATAATTTTAACGAGTAAATGTAAATCCATATTTATTCTCAAGCTTTAGGTGCGTGTGCACATTCTGGACTTGCAGGTGCTTCACCTTGCCATTCTTCAGGTACGTAAGCATGAATTGCCAAAGCATGAATTTTACCTGCTTCGAGTAACCCTGTTGCTGCTGCATAAATTTTTTGATGGCGCTGTACTAAGCGTAAGCCTTGAAAAATATCACTTACAATAATAACTTTAAAATGTGATTCTTTTCCGGGGAAATATCCACCATGACCCGATGATTCATTGATCACCTGTAAATGTGCAGGCTGTAGCGCATTTAACTGAGTAATCAGTTGTTGTTCTAGGCTCATAGAATTTCCTTACTGAAATGAACGATTGAAATAAAGTATAGCCTTTATTTCAATCTGCTCAAAATCTACAATTGGTAAAATACAATCGATTAAAAACTGAATCTGAAGCATTTTTCAGCATAAATTACTTTTTTCTAAGCAAATTTGGTTTTATTTTATGCAAATAGTGTATTCAGCTATAAAAAAATGTTGACCCTCTTGTTTCATACTGTATTATACACGGCATGCGGGAATAGCTCAGTTGGTAGAGCATAACCTTGCCAAGGTTGGGGTCGAGAGTTCGAGTCTCTTTTCCCGCTCCAAAATTTTTTCATCTGGTTTTTTATTTAAAAAATTGGGTAGACTCCGCGGGAATAGCTCAGTTGGTAGAGCATAACCTTGCCAAGGTTGGGGTCGAGAGTTCGAGTCTCTTTTCCCGCTCCAAAATTTTTTCATCTAGTTTTTTATTTAAAAAATTGGGTAGACTCCGCGGGAATAGCTCAGTTGGTAGAGCATAACCTTGCCAAGGTTGGGGTCGAGAGTTCGAGTCTCTTTTCCCGCTCCAAATTCAAAAACCCCAATTGAAAAATTGGGGTTTTTTTATTTTTTTAAATTGTTTTATAACGTATTTTAAAATTATAAATGAATTAAACATAAATTGATGTGTGCTGAATTAATAAGAGACTTTCACCTAGATGATTCCAAGTGATCAACTTATAAAAGTCCTCTTCCATTTAATTTAGTCTCTTATAATCTAAGCCTTTTTGAATTTCACCATGATAATCAAATAACTGAATGTACTTGGTAATATGTGCTTTAGCTTCCCCCCATTATTTTTCAAGTAACATAGTTACTATTTAATTACTATTGCTTTTATTTTTGGTTGAATTATATTCTTATAAATGAAGTTTTTATTTCCATAAGTTCCTATTAAGATATTTTAAATAATATTTTAATATCATAAACTTAACCAAAGGATATCAATAATGGCTAACCCTAAAAAAGAAGCAAAAGCAATAAAAATTGATATTGGTATTTCGCACAATGATCGAGAAAA
The DNA here is from genome assembly GCF_052850415.1 of Acinetobacter sp. 1207_04. NCBI lineage: Bacteria > Pseudomonadati > Pseudomonadota > Gammaproteobacteria > Moraxellales > Moraxellaceae > Acinetobacter > Acinetobacter sp. 1207_04. The sequence continues at coordinate 48,929 of NZ_VXCQ01000020.1, forward strand.
AATTGTCGCGGGATTATCTAAATTACTTGCTGATAGCTATACTTTGTATTTAATGACACATAATTTTCATTGGAATGTGACAGGACCTCAGTTTAACAGTTTACATAATATGTTTATGGATCAATATACTGAACAATGGACTGCTTTAGATACAATAGCTGAACGTATTAGAGCATTGGGATTCCCTGCCCCTGGAACATACAAACAGTTTGTTAAATTGACTGCGATTAAGGAAGTCGAGGGTGTCCCTAAAGCAGAGGAGATGGTTAGCTTATTGGTGAATGCACATGAAACTGTTGCAAAAACAGCCAGAGCAATTTTTCCAATTGTCGATGAAGTAAACGATCAACCAACAGCAGACTTAATCACACAAAGACTTGAAATACATGAAAAGACTGCTTGGATGTTAAGAAGTACTCTAGAGTCTTAATAAATATAGAATTGTAAAGAGATTTTCAGAACAACCAAAGCAGCTAAGCCTCTCTAATAAACTGATTTAACTTACTGCTCAGGTCATTCATCACAACAAATCTATTTAAGAGATAGTAATAAAAAAGCTCAACATCCTGTTGGGCTTTTTTACATATTTGATGCTTTAGATACAACCCCTGTCGTAACTTTAAAATTCTTTGTTCTTTATCTTATTCTTATTCTTATTCTTATTCTTATTCTTTGGAGCATCCTACTCTCTATAGATTCATAATATAAAATTTGATTGGATCCCTATATTGCTAAATTCCCTAAATGATTGTACGCCTAGGTGTACACAACAATATAAACGTTATCTACATACTTATTCTTAGTCATTAGAACAAGTTTGAATAGTAAACTAAGTCTAGATTTTTATATTTTGAAAAATTATTTAAATAAAGAAAATGCTTAGCTATAACTTTTATTATTTTAGCCTTAAATCTGCTATATAAAACTTTTGTTTTTGCTCATGCTAAACTCCTGATGAGTATGTTTTGTTTACCAAGTTAAGTCCTCCATTTTTATCAATACATACTGATATAACAAAATAAGCATAAAACCTATCATTTTAAATTCAAGGAAGAAAAATGGAACTTTCATCAACAGTAGAAAATAGGCATACCGCGACAGATGAGATGCAACTCATTTTCGAAAAACAACGTATAGCTTTTAATGCTCAACCTTATCCTGACTACACCAATAGACGTCATAAATTAATCGAATTAAAAAAACAAATTATTCGTTATCAAGATGCCATTGCAACAGCAATTAATACAGATTTTGATTCACGCTCATTTCATGAATCAAAATTACTCGATATTCTTGGCTCCGTTTTAGAAACACAACATGCTATTCGCCATCTACGCCGTTGGATGAAACCAAGTAAACGTCACACGGAATTACTTTTTCTCTCAAATCGACTAGAAGTGCAATATCAACCCAAAGGTGTTATTGGCATTATTGTTCCATGGAATTTTCCAGTTTATCTCGCATTAGGACCCCTTGTAGCTGCAATCGCTGCAGGTAATAGAGTAATGATTAAACTGTCAGAGTTTACGCCTACCACCAATGCAAAGGTTAAGCAGATGCTCTCTGAAATATTCAGTGAAGATGAAGTAGCCGTTTTTGGTGAAGAAATCCAAGATCCTTCAAAATTTACATCCCTCGCCTTTAATCACATTGTCTTTACTGGCTCTCCAGCAGTCGGTCATATCGTAATGCGCACTGCAGCTGAAAATTTAACTCCAGTCACACTCGAACTTGGCGGTAAATCCCCTGCACTTGTGACCCGCAATTATGACATTACAGATGCAGCCAAACGAATTTTGCATGGCAAAGCAACAAATAGTGGACAAATTTGTGTTTCACCAGATTATGCGCTCATTCCTAAAGAAAACATTGATTCGTTTATTTCTGCCTGTAAAAATCAATTTACACATATGTTTGGGCAAAATATTGATGAAAGCCCCCATTACACATCTATTATCAATGAACGACATTTAAAGCGTATTCAAGCCATTCTCCAAGATGCTCAAGATAAAGGAGCACAAATCATTACCTGTGCTGACTATAATGTTGAGCATGCATCACGCCGTATGCCTGTACAACTCGTCATTAATTGCACACCTGACATGCGTATTATGCAAGAAGAACTATTCGGTCCTATTTTACCTATTATTGCTTATGACACTTTAGAACAAGCTATACAATATATCCAAAAGCATGAAAGACCTTTGGCACTTTACTGTTTTACTTTAAATACAAATGAACGTGATCATATTCTAAAAAATACACATTCAGGTGGCGTGACTGTAAATGATTGGGGCTGGCATGTTGTTAACCATGATGCACCTTTTGGTGGCATTGGAAATTCGGGCATGGGGACATATCACGGCATAGAAGGCTTTCGTGAGCTTTCACATGCAAAAACAGTTTTACATCGCCATCGTTTCTTTCCAACCCAATTGTTTTACCCACCCTATGGTACATTTATTCAGAAAATGATTTTACGTTTCTTCCTTAAAAAAGGTGATCCAAATATCTAAAAATTAAAATCAAACAATTAAAAAGAGAGCTTAAGCTCTCTTTTTAATTTAATTTAGATCAAACACTTAGAATACTAAATGATTGCCTTTCAACAGCTCATCAAGCGTAGTATTGGTATTTTGAAGAACAACCAATTCTTTCGCTTCATACTGAGTGCCTTTGGCATCAAGATCAATTTTGATCACAGTATTTGTACCTTTCTGTTCAACTGTTAGATATTCACTAATATTTGCTGATGTAACATTTTTGTTGCTCAGCAATGTAGATACATCAATTTTGTCACCTTGTACTTTCGAGAAGTCAGTCCAATAATCACCCTGATCCACAGTATTTAATGACGTAAATTTAACAGTATCAGCACCCGCACCCATTTCAAGCACATGCATGATTTGATCAGCACTAAATACATCACTTGCAGCAGAACCTTTCACATTGAATTGAGCATTCACTTCTAGATGAGCTGTCTGAGTCTCACCATTGCCCGCAACAACTTTATATACAAAATCATCAGAACCCGCAGTTCCTTTATTTTGTGTATATGTATATGAACCATCAGCTTTCATGAGTAATGAACCAAACTTACCACTCACTGTAAGACCCGTTGCTGATACATCCTTAAATGTAAGACCACCATCTGTTGAAACTGATAATTTTTTCCCGAAACCAAGTGAATCCTTACCAATCGTATCAACACCTTCACCTGTGAAGATATTACCTGTTGCAGTACCAAAGCTATCAATCGTCCATTTATCTGGTGAGGTCGTTTGAACTGTTACATTTGTATCAAATTTCTGTGCAAGGAAGCTAGATGAATACAGACCGCCATTCGTTTGGAAGTTCACACGATATTGACCAGCATCTGTTACTTTCACTGTTTGTTCAAATACTGTTGTACTTGACGAAACCGAACCAACAAAACCATAAGATTTTGAACCACTCGCACCAGATACATTCACCCATTGACCAGTTTGTGCATTGTATTTCTGCAACTGCCAATTGAATGTAGTCTTAGATGGATCGGTATAGCATCCTGTTGCTGATTTAAAATCAACTTTAATACTCGTTTCACCAGTATTACCAACAGTGAATGTATTTGAATTGATACTTGCAATTTTGCATGATTGAGCCGATAACAATCCCGAATCAACATTTGTACTTGTTACAGCTGTACTTTGTTTCACGGTACCAATAACAAAATCAGTATCATCATTTAATTGCAACATCGTCGCTGGTTTAGATGGATTCGTTGGATCCCATTTCAGGTTCACTTCATCTGCACCAATTTGTACATAAACTTTTGCTGTAGATGCATTACCATTTTTATCTGTAATTGTATAAGTGAAGGTATCAACCTGCCCTACAACTTTTACATCTTTATTTGGTGTGTATGTATATGAACCATCAGCATTGATCAGCATCGTCCCATATTTACCAACAAGTGTTGCTTTACCTGCCGTTGGAACATTAACCGAAGCACCCGTATCTGAAACCAATTTAGTCAAAGTTGTGCCTGTTGGTACAACATCGTCAACCATTAAATTACCAGAAACTGGATTCGCTTTGATTGCTTCCAAATCACTTGAAGTCGTTGTCGTATTTTGAGTCACTGATAATTTATTGCCAGATAAAATACCAAATAGTGTCGTATCTTCAGCAACAACTTTATAATTACCCGCGTCTAGTGATTTAACCTGTAGACCTGTTGATTCTGAAAACAAGAAGAACTTATTAAATAATCCTTTATCCTTAGAATCAGCAACTTTTTGCCATACACCTGTAGCACTTTGCTTATATAGTGTCACTTTAATGCCATCAAGGAATGAAGCAAGAGATGTATTATATGCCTTGATATTTACAGTTGAAGTTTGATTTGGATTAACTGAGAAATTAACTTCAGCAGATTTTGTACCGCAAATAGGAATACCCAAGAATGTTCCTAAAGAGCCAAATCCAACAGATGTTGTTTTGCTTGTTGTCGTAGACACGTAACCCAAATCTACATCAGCATGTACCACATCTGAATTTGCCATCAAAAGTGTTGGAGCTTGAACAAATTTAGCATCACCAGTATTACCATGTGCATCTGTTGCTTTTGCACTAAACCCTTCACCTGAGCCAAATGGTTTAGAAAAAGTTACACTGAAACTACCATTTGCATCAGCTGTTGTATTTGCAATAACTTTACCAGCAGCATCTTTAATTTCAACTTTAGCATAGCCTTCAGTTGTACCTGAAAGCACATCACCTTTAGCACTAAACTCTAGCGTATTAATTTGAGGCGGTGTTAAATCTGGTGCTTGTGCATTTGTCGCAGGTGATTTACCACCCGCATCTGATGCTGTAACGGTAACCGTTTCACCATCTTTCTGTGGCACATCTAGTTTTACAAAATAATCACCATTTGCATCTGTTTTGTCCGTACCAATTACTTTACCAGTCGTATCTTTAACTTCGATGTCGCTGTTCGGC
>NZ_VXCQ01000021.1:0-49827 GCF_052850415.1 Acinetobacter sp. 1207_04
ACCCCAAATTCAACTAATCTTTCAACATCAAGCTCTTTTTTACTCTAGTAAAATAGTTGCATTTTAAAATACCTATATAAGGCTTTTGATTTTCTTATACCAATATCGTCATACCTTAAAAATATAAAAAATAGGAAACACTACAATTTTCTCAAATATTTAAAATCCCAATATTCCTACTATCACTTCAGTGCCTATTTATAAATAGAAGCTAGTTTTTAAAAGTGATCTAGTAGAAGTTTAGTCTTCTAAATCACTTTTAGATCCATATATAGATGCATTAACTTATTTTTAAATCTTTTTTATAGCTCTATCCCATATTAGATATAATTTTTTATTTCCTACTCATGTAAACGCTAGAGTAACCATGTAGTTTTTATAAATTATAAAATAGTTATATTTAAGCTACACATCTTATTGAAAGTCTCTTCTTTTTTATCACGACTATTTATGGAAAAAAATTGCAGATCAAGGATTGCTTTTTTGTTTATAAAAATACCCTTGAAAAATATAATAATTTTTTAAATATCAATATATTAAACCAAAACCACAAGTAAAAATATTATAGTCCTAACTTTTATTCATAGCATAACGATTGTCGCTTTATAGTATTGTTGAATAAATATCTGCACAAAGCTAAACCCTATTTTCTCATTAATGATAAATCATTTTCATACTTAAGTTTTTATCAGATAGCTCACTCCACGTGGAACAATCGCTATTTTGCTATAGTTTTTTGCGATCAAAAAAATCGATCCAAATAGAATCTAAGAAAAGGAAAGTTGATTGATATGACACTTTAGAATCATATAACAAAGAAAAAGGGAAACGATCTCTCCCAAAATCATTCCCCTATTAAAGTCAAATCTAGTGATTTGACCGATTATTTCGCAGTTATTATTATTTTGTACTTGTGCCCTCTGAAATGTGATTTAAACCACAATTTTCGTTACTTAATATAATCAGATTATTTAGCAAATGCAATCAAAATAGAAAAAATTAATCACTGTTTTTATAGATGTTTTTTTTATGACAATATATTTAATAGAGATAAAGAAATATACAAAAAGGCCACCTTTTGGCAGCCTTTATTTTTCAATTACTTAACAACAAATTACCTTAATCAGTAAAGGTTACTTTCGCAATTGCTTTCTTACTTGCCTGAATAATCAAAGTACCATTTTCTTTGACCATAAAGCCTGCATCAACTACATTCCAATCAACCTTAACTGCACCACGACCAACAGCATCTTTAGATTGAGCTGAATTTTTGGTTAAGCCTGCGGCACGAAGAATTGAAATAATCGAAACTTCACCACCAAACTCACCACGTGAAATGGTTACTTCAGGCGTTCCTTCAGGAAGTTCACCTTCAGTAATTAAGTTACCTGCTCCTTTGTGGGCATGTTCAGCAGCTTCAGTACCGTGGAAACGTTCAACCAATTCCAGTGCAAGAATTTTCTTCACATCTTGAGGATTACGACCTTCTTCAACCTCTTTCAATAGAACCGCAATTTCATCTAATGATTTGAAGCTGAGTAAATCAAAATAGCGTTCAATTAGGCTATCTGGCATAGAAAGGACTTTTTGATACATCGCACCCGGTGCATCAAATACGCCAATATAGTTGCCTAAAGATTTAGACATCTTATTTACACCATCCAAACCTTCAAGAATGGGTACAGTAATACACACTTGCGCTTCTTGATCATAACGACCTTGAAGTGTACGTCCCATCAATAAGTTAAAGGTTTGATCTGTACCACCCAACTCAACATCGGCTTCAAGTGCAACCGAGTCATAACCTTGTACCAATGGATACAAAAACTCATGAATTGCAATCGGCTGATGGTTGTTATAACGCTTGGTGAAATCATCACGTTCAAGCATACGCGCCACAGTTTGCTGTGAAGCCAACTGAATCAAATCAGCCGCAGATTTTTCTGCAAACCATTCTGAGTTAAAACGTACTTTCGTTTTAGCAGGATCAAGAATTTTAAAAACTTGTTCTTGATAGGTTTTAGCATTCTCTAATACTTGTTCACGTGACAATGGTGGACGGGTTGCGCTCTTTCCTGTTGGATCACCAATCATGGCAGTGTAATCACCAATCAAGAATGTCACATCATGACCTAAGTCTTGGAACGTTTTTAATTTATTGATTAAAACGGTATGACCTAAGTGCAAATCTGGCGCTGTAGGATCAAAGCCCGCCTTAATTTTTAAAGGACGATTTTTTTTGAGTTTCTTTAAAAGATCCTCTTCAGAAATAATTTCGTGTGTACCTCGTTGAATGAGGGCAAGTTGTTCTTCGGCTGGCAGGAAATTTGACATCACAAAACCCAAATACATATGTTGTTCAATTTGTGCGATATACTAACACTTTTTCAGCACAATGCAGGCGAAGTATATTTCATGACAACAATCTATATTGGCGTAATGACGGGCACGAGCATGGACGGCGTCGATTTTGTTGCTGCTTCATTTAATCCACTCCACATTCATGCAACATTAACCGTACCTTTCGATCCTCATTTACGTGATGAATTGATGGAACTCACGTTACCTGATGACAATGAAATTGACCGCATGGGTAAAGCTGATGTGGCTTTGGCTGCTATGATTGGACACGGCGTAAACCAATTGATTGCTGAAAATAATCTAGATAAAGCTCAAATTAAAGCCATTGGTTCACATGGGCAAACCATTCGTCATCGTCCTGAACATGGTTTTACCTTACAAATTGGTGATCCCAACATCATTACTGAAATCACGCAAATTCCAGTAATTTCCGATTTTAGACGTCGTGATATGGCAGCAGGTGGTCAAGGAGCACCCTTAGTTCCTGCATTTCACCAAGCACTCTTTCAACATGAAAGTATTCATCGGGTGATTTTAAACTTAGGTGGTATTGCCAATGTCAGCATGTTGCCCGCAGGTCAACCCAATGCTGTTTATGGTTTTGATACAGGACCTGCCAATATTTTGATGGATGCATGGTGTCACCGCTATACGGGCCAACCTTATGATGAAAATGGTAATTGGGCAGCGTATGGACAACCAATTCGTAGCCTACTTGATCGTTTACAGTCACATGAATATTTCTCCAAAGAACCCCCAAAAAGTACAGGACGTGAAGACTTTAATCTTGAATGGTTAGATGAAAAAATTACAGATTGGCGCAATGATCTTGAATATGATGAACTCGAAGATACACCTGAAAATGTACAAGCAACTTTACTAAAACTGACTACTCGTGCAATTAAAAAAGCCATTTATCGTTCAAATATGGACACTGGTGAAGTCTATGTCTGTGGTGGCGGTGCATATAATTCACACTTGCTTGAACAACTCCGTTGGCGTTTACGCAAACATAATTGGTCTGTGCAAACAACGTCTGCACTCGGACTTGCACCAACTTGGGTTGAAGCGACTGCTTTTGCATGGTTAGCAATGCGCTCAGATCAACATCTCAGTGGTAATCTTCCTAATGTGACAGGTGCTAAAGGTGATCGTATTTTAGGTACAATTACTTTTGTTTAAAATAGTTGAGTTATAGGTCGAAAATTGTAGAACAATGATCGACCTATAAAGCCTATTGCCTGTCCTGTACTGCTGTGAACAAAAAATATAAAACTGCCACTATCAATAAAAATAATTTTGAGAATATTCCACAATGAACGTGAAACAACAACGCATCGAACAATACCAAAGAGATGGACTGACTTTTGATGTGATAGATCGTGGTCCTTTAGATGGAAAGCCGTTTGTATTACTGCATGGATTTCCCGAAACCAATCAAAGTTGGCAACACACTGCTGAAATTCTCAATCAGCAAGGCTACCGTACTTTTGCAGTCAACCAACGTGGATATAGTCTTGGTGCACAACCCTCGAAACGTCGTGACTATCGTAGCTCAGCGTTAGTTAAAGATATTAATACTTTACTTGATATTATTCAGGAACCTGCTTATTTGATGGGACATGACTGGGGTGCAGTTGTTGCGTGGGAAATAGCACAAACTTATCCTGAAAAAATTAAGCATCTCATTACTATTTCAGTACCACATAAAGCAGCATTTATGCGTTCAATGCTCAGTAGTAATCAGCTTTTCAAATCATATTATATTGGACTATTCCAACTACCTAAAATCCCAGAACTACTCTTTGAAAAATTGCCAAGAATTGGTCTAGGTTTATTAAAAAATTCAGGAATGAATGAGCAACAATTGAAAGATTTTCAAAAAGAAATGGTACAAGACAAACGCCTAAGTACAGCATTGAATTGGTATCGTGCCCTGCCATTTAGTTCAAATAAAAATTTAACGAAACCTGTGACTGTACCGACTTTATTTATTTGGGGCAAACATGACACAGCAATTGGTGAAAAAAGTGTAAAACTCAATAAAGACTATGTGGAAGCACCGTACCAAGAAGTGATTATGGATGCTACACATTGGATTCCTGTACAAAATGCCCAAGAACTTACACAACATGTATTAGCGAGCATTCAATAACATACCTATTTTTACGCTTAACCATTTCACACTCAAATAAAATCCATAAAAAAGCCCTCGTTATTTGAGGGCTTTTTTATTTCATTCGTCAGTCAGTACATCAACATATATTTTAGATTGAGAATGATGATCCACAACCACATGTAGTCGTTGCATTTGGATTATCTACAATAAAACGTGAACCTTCTAAACCTTCAAGATAATCTACTTTTGAACCGACTAAATACTGATAACTCAATGAGTCTACGAGCATTTTCACATCGCCATTCGAAAATTCGGCATCATCTTCATTTTGGCTTTCTGCAAAATTAAAGCCATAAGAAAAACCTGAACAACCGCCACCTGTCACATAAACTCGTAACATCAAATCTTGATTCCCCTCGCTATCACGTAGCTGGCGAACTTTATTTGCAGCATTATCAGTCATCTCAAGCACTTGTGCATTCATGATCGGTTTTCCTCAAACAATCTGGATGGTTCTAAAAAGACAAAACCATATATTCAGTATAATAACATACTCAATATATGGTCAGTCTACGAACTTTAAAGTTTATTCAGAGTAAAAGACTCTGAATATATTTGAGCTTACTTGTAGTTTTCGTCCTGAAGTGCGCATTCAAAGTTTTTCGGATTTTGTTTACAGCGGAACTGCCACAAAAACTTCATCATTTGTTTGTTATATACACCTTGCTTGGTCAAGCTAATACGTGATTCACGCATCAACTTTTGATAACCTGGTTGATCACCTGCAGGAACTTGCATCCAATATTTAGCAGGAATATCAGCCTTCATTTTTCCAATAATACCGTTAGCACGTGGTAATTGTGATTTTACCCAATCACGCGATTTTTGACCAAAACCTGCTGGGAATTTATCTGGGCGAATAATCAAATTACCCGTAATTTGCAAAATTGGATAATTGACAATCGCACCTTTGGTACCTAAACCTTTATGTAATTCTAACGGTTTAAATACAGCAGCAGGTGCACCAATAATGTCGACCTGACCATTGTTAAACTTTGCACCAAAGTTAGTTACATCAGCACTTACCGCCTGTGCACCGATTTGCTGAACCATAATTTTTTGTGCTTGATCATAATCAAGTACTGCTATTTTCTTACCTGCCGCTTTTGCAACGGTATTAATACTACGGTCATTAACCATAAGATAAGCATCGCCGACAGGAATAACACCGACTACTTCATATTGACCACTAGTCATGTATTTTGCAAATGCAGGAGTTGAAAGACCTTGCATCACTTTTACCGCAAGGTTTACATCAGGAATAGCACCAATTGCATCTAAAGAACCTGTAAAGTTATTAAACTGACGACCACGCATACCCGTCACACTAATACCGTCACATTTACCCGCTTTAAAATCTTCTGCAATCACCGCTTCATTTTGATTTACACGTAACTCAATATCAGCCCCCCAACTTTTGGCAGCAAGCTGATAATCTTTCATTAAAGTATAAACATCACCACTTTTACCTACTAGGTCAAATACACACATCACTTGCTTTGCTTGAGTTGCTGAAGCAGTTGCCATAAGCCCTGCTGACAGTAATAAAGCTTTGGATAATTTCATTATTTTTTTCCTTTCCTTGATCATCTCTTTTAATTATTCATGATCTGCCCTAATCATCCAAATGAGCGTAGGCATAGACAATAAATACAACTTTATATCTGATCACATAATACAAAGTCTCTACTTTTCATCACAAGAATACTGGATTTAAGAGCAACCACAATGGCAAGAATGACATGAAAATACAATTTAAAAAGTCTAGATCGAAATCTAGACTTTTTATTAAAAATCAATAATCTTAATTATTATTCACCGCCAAGTGAACACTCAAAATTCGCTTTATCGACAGAACAACGTGCTTTTTTCAATACAGACATCATACCTGCATCATAGATGCCTTGTTTCGTCAGTTCCAAACGACCGTCACGCATCAACTTTTGGTATTTCAATTTATCTTCAGGCGTTAGGTTCATTTTGTATTTTGCAGGAATAGTCGCTTCCAAGCGATTGATCATAGCAAAGCTTTTTGGCAAATTTTTTACAAAATAATCACGCGATTTTTGACCAAAACCTGCTGGAAATTTCTCAGGACGAATGACAAAATCTGCTGTTACTTGTAATACCGGAAAGTTAAACATTGCACCGTTTGTACCTAGACCTTTTTGAATTTCAAGAGGTTTGTAGGCATAAGCTGGCGCACCAACCATATCGACTTGACCATTGTTAAATTTTGCAACAAAATTAGTAATATCCGAAGGAACTGCTTGTGCACCAACACGCTGTACAAGTATTTTTTGAGCATTATCATAGCTTAAAACAGCAAATTTCTTACCTGCTGCTTTTTCAATCGAATTGATACTTTTATCACGTACAAATATAAATGCAGAACCTAGTGGGGCAATACCTGCAACTTCATATTTTTTTCCACCAAGCGTTGTCGTCATTTTTGCAGCATTACGTGGATCTAAGGCAAAAGTAATTGCTTTTTGTGCAATCGCATTACTTGGAACACCACCAATAGAATCAATTGAACCTGCAAATTTATTGTATTGACGTGCGCGCATTGCGGTCATAAATACGCCATCACATTTACCTGCTTTGAAATCATTGTCCGCTACTGCTTCATCTTGCTTAGGTAGTAAAACAACATCAGCACCCCAAGATTTAGCAGAAAGCGCCCATTCCTGAGCCATTTGATACGATTCGCCAGACTTACCTAACAAGTCAAATACGCATACATTGACAGCAGCTTGTGCAGATGATGCAAAACCGACCACTGTTGTTGCAGCAATTGCTAAGGCAATTTTTTTCATAATTACATCCTTTTCGATTTATTGTTCAGGAATACAGAACGCTCCATATGCGCAATATTAATCAGCTTTATATAAAAAAAATAGAGCATTTGCTCCATTTTTTTTAGACATTTTATTTATTAATATTTTTCATATACTTATGTTTTGACTGTACATTCAGTTTTACAATTTTTCTATATTCTTTGCAAGAACTCACAGTTTCATCGCATAGTCTTTACATAGGAATTTATAAAATTATTCATTTTTAATGATGAAATAAGCAATTACGCCAATACAGTACTCAACTTTATAAAAATTAACCTGAAGAACAAAATATTCTAAAAGTATATAAAATAAGCCAATTTTTATTGTCGTAATAACTGTATTTTATTGAATGTCCCGATATTTTCAAATTTTTTACTCATTCCTATTATTCACCACTTAACGAACACTCAAAGTTGGTTCGTTCAATAATACAACGTGCACGTTTTAAAACAGACATCATCATTGCATCATACACACCATTTTTAGTGAGCTCTATACGTCCATCACGAAGTAATTTTTGATAGCGGAGTTTATCTTTAGCTGAAATATCGAGTTTATATTTAGCAGGAATTTCAGCTTCCATAACGCAAACTGATTACTTCGCTTGAGCAATCTGCGGTAAAAATACACCACTCAAACCGAGTATTATTAATTTATTCAAAATTTTCAACTATTTACCTTTTTATTATACATTTTCGTTAAAGCTCTCACGAAGAATGAATCCATCAATTAAAATCACACCTAATATTTTTATGTTTACATTAATTCTAAAATTATTTTAGTCTTACAAACTCATCAAATTACAAGATAGAGGTTGAAATGTTTTTTAATGTAATTTTTTTCAATTTATAAATATAATGTGACTTATTTTGCAAAAAAGGTGTCTTACATTTTTTCCGATAAAGCGCACATTTAAATTTGAGATTTTTTTATTTTATTGATGATTATCAGTTAATTAAACTTATTTAAAGATGTAAATTTTAAATCATCTGATTTTTCATAATATAAAGATATTTTAATATATAAAATAATTAAAATTAAACAACAGTATGTTTAACTTCATACTTCAAAAAAAGAGCCTTTTAAAATTAAATTTCAAAAGGCTTTGAATTAGTTCAGAAATGATCAAAAATTAGGTATGAATTAAGCGATTATTCTCCACCCAATGAGCATTCAAAATTGGTGCGATCGACTGAGCAACGTGCACGTTTTAACACCGACATCATACTTGCATCATAAATGCCTTGTTTGGTCAGTTCAATCCGACCATCTCTGAGTAATTTTTGGTATTTTTCTCGCTCTTCTTTACTCAAATCTATCCGATACTTAGCAGGAATACCATCTTCAAGGCGCTTTACCATAGCAAATTGACGAGGTAATTGTTTAATAAACCAAGTTCTAGATCGTTCACCAAAACCCATAGGAAATTTGGCTGTATTAAAAATTAAATCAGCAGTGACATTAAGCACAGGAAAATCAACCATTGCACCTGTTTGACCTAAACCCTTCTCAATTTCTAAAGGTTTATAAGCATAAGCAGGTGCCCCAACCATATCTGCCTGACCTTTATTAAACTTTGCGACAAAATCAGAAACATCAGAAGGTACAGGTATTGCTCCCACACGTTTTACCATTGCAATTTGGGCTTTATCGTATTCAAGAACAGCGAATCGCTTCCCCACACCTTTTTCAATCGTATTGATTCTTTTATCTTTTACAAAAATATAGGCAGGACCAATTTGCCCAATACCACCGACTTCATAATCCACACCATCAATATTGGTTTTTAAACGCTTTATATTACGTTTATCAAGGACATAAATAATCGCTTTTTGTGCAATTGCATTACTTGGTACTCCACCTAATGCATCGACTGAGCCAGCAAATTTATTATAAGATCGTGCACGCATAGTGGTCATATAAACAGCATCACACTTACCTGCTTTAAAATCTTCGTCTGCGCGCTCTTCATTCTGATAAGCGATTAATTGAATATCTGCGTTCCATCCTTTAGCTGCTAAACGCCATTCTTCCATCATTTTATAAGATTCACCGGCCTTGCCCAGTAAATCAAATACACATACATCTTGTTTTGCCTGAGCAGTGCTTGTCATTCCCATTGATATTAAGACAGCCAATGCAAGTACGCCATTTTTCATTGTATTTCCTTATACTTTTGATTGTATTTTATACAAATTAACAATAAATCACTTTTTCCCACAAAAATAGAGCCTTTGCTCTATTTTCCGATAAGTAACGATAACTCAATCTTTTATAATTTTTTTTGTTTTACTCAAGATATCCTTTAAAATAGCCAACCTTGTGTTCAAAAGAATGACGTTTCATGATTCAGCTCGACCAACTTTCGATTCGCCGTGGCGGACGAATTTTATTTCAAAAAGCGTCTATGCAACTCCATCCAGGCTGGAAGATTGGTTTGACAGGTGTCAATGGTGCAGGTAAATCAACGCTTTTCTCTGCACTTTTAGGTGGTATGGAATCTGATGGTGGCTCTTTAACTCGTCCAGCAGTTTGGACCGTTGCACACATGGCGCAAGAAATTAAAGCCTTAGACATGAAAGCCATTGATTTTGTACTTTCAGGCGATGAAGAATTTTGGGAAATTCAAAACAAACTCGATCATCCTGAAAACTTAGATGACAATGAACTTGCACATTTATATGGACGTTTTGATGAAATTGATGGTTATACAGCACCCTCAAAAGCATCACAACTCATGGCAGGACTAGGTTTCTTTGAACATCAATCACAACTTGATGTTTCGAGTTTTTCTGGTGGTTGGCGCATGCGTTTGAACCTCGCACGCACCCTCATGAGCCGTTCAGACTTATTATTACTTGATGAACCGACTAACCATTTAGATTTAGATGCTATTTTATGGTTAGAAGATTGGCTGAAAGCCTACGAAGGTACATTGGTACTCATTTCACATGACCGTGATTTCTTAGATGCCATTACTGATCATATTTTACATATTGAAAATCAAGAATTAACTCTCTATACAGGGAACTACTCTACCTTTGAACGTACTCGTAGTGAACGCCTAGCGCAACAACAACAAGCGTATGAAAAGCAGCTTGAAACTCGTGCGCATTTACAAAAATATATCGATCGTTTTAAAGCACAAGCAACCAAAGCTAAACAAGCACAAAGCCGTATTAAACAGCTTGAACGCATGCAAGAACTTTCTGCTGCACATGTGGATACACCATTTACCTTTAGTTTCCGCGAACCAACAAAAATGAGCTCACCATTACTTGAGCTTGAACATGCAGATATTGGTTATGGTGAAAAACTGATTGTCACCAATGTGAATTTACAAATTACACCGACTAGTCGTATTGGTTTACTCGGGATGAATGGTGCAGGTAAATCGACATTAATCAAATCTTTAGTTGGTGATTTACAGCTCATGCAAGGTCTTCGTAAAGACTCTGAACTGCTGAATATTGGTTATTTTGCACAGCATCAAATGGATGCTTTGGATGGTAATGCGAGTCCAATGTTGCAATTGGCACGTATTGCCGATAAAAAAATCAGTGAAGCAAGCTTACGTTCATTCTTAGGGAGCTTTGGTTTTAGTGGCGAACGTATGGATACACCAAGTGAAAGCTTCTCAGGCGGTGAACGTGCACGTTTGGCTTTGGCTCTCATTGTATGGCAACGCCCAAATGTTTTGATTCTCGATGAACCGACCAACCATTTAGACTTAGATATGCGCCATGCTTTGACTATGGCACTCACCGACTTTGAAGGTGCTGTGGTTTTGGTTTCGCATGAACGTCAATTGGTGGCGAGTGTTTGTGATGAGCTTATTTTAGTTCATGGCGGTGAAAGCCGTGAATTTGATGGCGATTTGGTTGCTTATGCAGATTGGTTACGCCAAGCTCGTATCGACATGATGAAAAATGGTCAAAAACCTGCTGAACCTGTTAAATCTCAAGTCATTGAGAAAACAGCATCTTCAAATAAAGGCGATAAAGAGGCACAACGTAAAGAAGCTGCTCGTCAAAGAGAGCTGAGTCGTCCGATTCGTAAAAATATCGAAAAAATTGAAGCTGAAGTTAGTAAAATCCAGCCTCGTTTAGCAGAAATTGAAACCTTACTTGGTGATTCAGCACTGTATGAAGTCCATCGTAAAAATGATTTACTAAAATTAATGGATGAACAAAGTGTCCTCAAGGGTAAATTAGAAAAATCTGAAGAAAAAATGTTAGAACTGATGATGGAATTGGAAGAGCTCGAAAGCTCTTTTGAATAATTTTTCATTTTGTGCTTAAAAGCCGCTATTTAGCGGCTTTTTTTATTATCGAAAAATGTAAAAAAATAAATATCACTCTTATTTACAAAATGAATATTTTATTTAATGACTCTGCTGACCTGAATCCCCTTTAATATAAAACAATATTAAGATCAAGTATTTGATTTTATTTCAAAAAAAATACATAACTTTTATTTATATATTTCCGTGGAACATTTTTAACATTCTTTATTTCAACTTAACTAATGCATTTAAAACAATATAACTAAATACCTTCATCTCCTTAACTCTCAAGGAAATCATGTTATCCACAATGCATAAAAATATAATTTAAATTTAAAATTAATTCCGATACCATTTATATATCAATAAATAATACCTGTGGATAAGTGTTGATTTTTTGTTTTATATTTTTAAATTTCTCTCTGATACAAAACTATTTATGAATATGAATGGCATAAAACTGCTACTTTTTTATTATTAGAATAATTTTCTACACTTATTTTTTATTATTTTAGCTTTATTTTTGATTAAAATACATACAATTCTGACGAATAACACTCACTATTATCGCTTTTTAAAGAGATTTTCTAGCTACTTAGGAAGTAAATTTGAGTATTCTTAATTCCTTACCATAAAAAACTCTTACTACAAAAAATACGCTCATTAGACATATCAAATAAACGATATTAAGCAATAATCAAATTTTTAAGCAAAAAAAACACTGTCCATACAATGTTTTTCTCACTCACACACCATTTAAATCACTTATATATTTTGAACTTTTCTCACCTTACAAAAGCGAAGCTCTATAATTTTCCAATCCGAATCATAGATCCATAATTCTTGAATTTGACGTAATTCATTTTCAAGCTCCAAAGTCACTTTACAATGAGTTTGCTCACGATCAAACTCAAATTCCTCACTCGAAATTTCAGGTTTTTGTGGCTTCCACACACCATTTTTAACCGCATGTGCAATTTTTTCATAGCGAGTTACACTACTTTCAGTAATCCCTTCTTTTTCATAAATTACCTTAAATGATGGTGCTTCAAACTGCACTAAAACTTCATAATTTCCCGTAAAAAAAGCATTAATCCAACCATCTCGGGTTTGTTCTAATTGTCTATCCATTATACTTAGCCTCTTATTTTATAATAATCTAGAGATTGATGATTCAATATGCCATAAAAATAAGTCATTTTCATAAAAGAAATATTGCGCTACGAAGACACTTTTATTCAAATAAAAGAAAACCCCGAGAGAGTTAACTATTCGGGGTTTTTGCAGAATTAATGCTCAATTAAGCATCAATATCTGCATTTAAAGCATTTTCTTCAATGAATGCACGACGCGGTTCTACGTCATCACCCATCAAACAAGAGAACATACGATCTGCTTCAATCGCATCATCAATGGTCACTTGAAGCATATTACGATTTTCAGGATCCATTGTCGTTTCCCAAAGCTGTTCAGCATTCATCTCACCCAGACCTTTATAACGCTGGATCATCATGCCACGACGTGAATCAGACAAAATATGCTGCCAAACCTGATGGAATGTAGCAACATTAATTTTCTTCTCACCTTTTTGCAAATAAGCGCCATCTTCAAGTAAAGTAAACCAACTCTTCGAGTTTTGTAGTAAACGCTTGTATTCATTTGATGCAAGTAAGCCCTGATCAAGTAAATAATGATGTGGCAAATTATGAACATAAATCGTTACACGTGGCCAAAAGTGTGTCACTTTCGTGCCATCTGCATGTTCTTTATCAAACGGCTCTAATGTAATTTCAGGACGCAATGAAGGCTGATTTTGAGCAATAGCTACAGCCAATTTCTCGCCCCATTGCTTCACATACGACTCATCATGATTCTGATCAAGCTTAAAGCCTTCCAACTCAAGCAAACCATCTAATAAACTCGCTGGATAGCGTACTGTTAAACGCTGAATACTCTTTTGTGACGTTTGATAATCAGCAATCACTTTAGCTAGTGCATCACCACGAATAGCAGGTGCTTCTGCACTAATATGTAAATTCAGTTCATCAATCGCATTTGAAATAAGGTAAGTTTCAAGTGCATCATTATCTTTAAGATACTGCTCTTGCTTACCCTTTTTAAGTTTATATAACGGTGGTTGTGCAATATAAATATAACCACGTTCTACAAGTTCAGGCATTTGACGGAAGAAGAAAGTCAGAAGTAAAGTACGAATGTGTGAACCATCCACGTCCGCATCGGTCATAATAATGATTTTATGATAACGCAATTTATCGGGATTATATTCTTCACGACCAATACCACAACCGAGTGCAGTAATAAGCGTACCCACTTCTTGCGATGAAATCATTTTGTCAAAGCGTGCACGCTCTACGTTCAGGATTTTACCTTTTAACGGAAGAATGGCTTGCATCTTACGGTTACGTCCCTGCTTCGCAGAACCACCCGCAGAGTCACCTTCGACTAAGTATAATTCAGAAAGTGCAGGATCTTTTTCTTGGCAATCTGCTAACTTACCTGGCAATCCAGCAATATCTAATACACTTTTACGACGAGTTAATTCACGCGCTTTACGAGCAGCATCACGTGCACGTGCCGCATCAATGATTTTACCCGCAATCGATTTGGCTGCTGCAGGGTTCTCTAAAAGATATTCAGAGAACGATTTATTCATCGCTTGCTCAACAGCCGTTTTTACTTCACTTGAAACCAATTTTTCTTTGGTTTGTGAGGAGAACTTTGGATCAGGTACCTTCACTGAAACAATTGCCGTTAAACCTTCACGCGCATCATCACCTGAAACAGCAACTTTCTCTTTTTTGAGTAAGTTTTCACTTTCCATATAGCTGTTTAAGCCACGTGTTAAAGCTGCACGGAAACCGGCAAGATGCGTACCACCATCTTTTTGAGGAATGTTATTGGTAAAGCAACGAACATTTTCCTGATAAGTATCATTCCACTGTAATGCAACTTCAACACCAATGCCATTATCTGCCATTGTGGTGAAATGGAAAATGTCATTCAGATGTGTTTTGCCCTGATTGATATATTTTACAAACTCAGACAAACCACCTTCGTAATCGAATACATGCTCAGATCCAATACGATTATCCGCAAGTACAATACGTACGCCTGCATTCAAAAATGAAAGCTCTCGTAAACGACGCGCTAAAATATCGACATTAAAAATAGTTTGGCTAAACGTTTCAGCGCTTGGCCAAAAACGAACAGTAGTACCTGTTTCAGTTGTATCGCCAATGACTTTAAGCGGATAAACAGAATCGCCATGTTTATATTCTTGTTGGTGAATATGCCCAGCACGCTGAATAGTCAATTCAAGTTTGCTTGAAAGTGCATTTACAACGGATACACCAACACCGTGCAAACCACCTGAAACCTTATAACTGTTATCGTCAAATTTACCGCCTGCATGCAGAATCGTTAAAATTACTTCTGCTGCGGATACGCCTTCTTCTGGGTGAATATCGGTTGGAATACCACGACCATTGTCCGATACACTAACCGACTCATCCTCATGAATCGTAACTTTAATCTCGTCACAATAACCTGCTAAAGCTTCATCAATGGCATTATCGACCACTTCAAAAACCATATGATGCAAGCCTGAACCATCATCAGTGTCACCAATGTACATGCCTGGACGTTTACGTACAGCGTCCAATCCACGTAAAACTTTGATACTGGAAGAGTCATAAGCCTTTGCAGTGGTTTGTTCTGTTTGAGATGCTGATTGATCTTCTGAACTCATGGTTTCTCCCTAATAAAAAGTGGGTCTGTCCAAATCTGGCTAAAATATAAAATCATGGCACAACAGCCTGAACTTGACCGTGGTCAACATAAAATAATCGATATGAAATAGACAAATCATGTAAATGTTTTTTGACTGAGTCATGGTCTAGTGTGGTCATAAAAACCTGACTACCCAATTGGCTTAAACGCTTAATTAAACGCTGTTGTGCAGTTAAATCTAATTCTGCTGTCACATCATCTAATAATACCACAGTTTCCTTATTACAGGCATGTAACATGGCGATTTGAGATAGTTTTAATGCCATGATTAGTAACTTTTTTTGACCTCTAGAAAGCACCACATCAGCGTCACCTAGAGGCATTTTTAAGCGCAAATCTGCCCGATGTGGACCATATTCGGTATAACGCCGATCGACATCTTTTTGATGATACTGAATGAGATCATTAGCCAAACCCTGTTCCACGTGAAACCCCGCACTATATTCCAATTGAATATTTAAATGAGGTAATAATTCAGCAAGGTCTTGTTGTAAATATTTTTTCCATTGCTCCACAATTTCCATTCGTTGAGAATGTAAAATCTCTCCATAGTCGCTGAGCATTTTATTCCACGGTTCTAAATCTTGTAGAGATAAATGACGCTTTGTTTTCAGTAAACTATTTCGTTGTTTCAATGCTCTGGAATAATATTGCCACGCATGATAAAAATCAGGCTCCACGTGAAACATGAGCCAATCAAGCAACTGACGTCTAGGCTTTGCCCCATGATCAATAATATCGGTACTCAGCGGATCAATCAGTTGTAACGGTAGAATTTTTGCAAGTTGCCCTTGAGTAGCAACGGTATCACCATTCACCTTAATAAACTGTTCACCACTTTGCATTTTCTGCATACCGATTTTTTCAGTCGAGGATTGTGCAAAGACAATTGCATCAGATGTATTATTTTGAATATAATTTTTTGGAATATGCGTACGGAAAGAACGTCCCGTTGCAAGTAGATGAATTGCCTCAAGAACCGATGTTTTTCCTGAACCATTCTGCCCATAAAAGACATTAAACGGCTGCAACTCATGGAGTGCAACCGTTTTGATGTTTCGGACACGCTGTATATTTAAACGTGTAATATGCATGATTTAGTGTAAAGAATCAGAGTAAAAATCAAACACGCATCGGCATAACGACATAGGTTTGATTTTGCTGAGTTGGATCTTGTACCAATACAGATTGGTTTGCTTCTGTCATGGTCATAATCACATCATCGCCATCCAAAACACTTAAAACTTCTAAAATGTATTGTGCATTGAATGACATTTCCATAGGTGTATCTGCATATTGAATCGCTAAATCTTCAACTGCTTCATCTTGCTCTGGATTATTAGCACGCAACTGTAAAGAATCCGCACCAAAATTTAAGAATACACCACGAAGTTTTTCATTACTTAAAATTGAAACACGCTGTAAAGATTGCTTAAAAACATCATGAGCAATAATCACTTTTTTATCACCACCACGTGGAATCACACGACGGTAATCAGGAAATTTCCCATCAATCAGTTTTGTCGTGAAACGTACGGTAATATCACCCTGCTCTTTATCACGGCTTGGCGTATTAATCGTGACGTTTAATAATTCACGACCAATTAGCAAAGTTAACTGTTCATCTTCAATACTTAGTAAACGTTGCAACTCACCCACAGCTTTACGTGGAACAATCGCCTGTACAGGCTGTGTTGCTGTAGATGATGCCAATGTTTCGCACAATGCCAAACGGTGACCATCTGTTGTCACAGCGCGTAATTGATTTTCATCAATCTCAAGCAGCGTGCCTGTCAAATAAAAACGAACATCTTGGACAGCCATTGCAAACGATGTTTTTTCAAATAAGCGTTTCAATTCACGTTCTGTAACCTGAACTTGCGTGCCCTGACTATTTTCAGTGGTCAATAATGGGTAATCTTCCGCAGGTAAAGTACCGAGAACAAAACGACTTGCACCTGATTTTAAAATACAGCGTTGATCATCGGTAATTTGTAAATCAATCAATGCGCTCGTTGGCAATGATTTACAGATATCCATCAACTTACGTGCGGGTACAGTGGTTTCCCCTGCTTGTAAACATGCACCATCAGCCAATGTTGTACTTGCCACCAATTCAACTTCTAAATCTGAACCTGTAATGGTTAAAGCTTGTTGATTTGCTTGAATTTTTACGTTTGAAAGAATGTTTAAAGTATGGCGACGTTCAACAGCACCCACTACATGAGATAAAACATTAACTAAGCTTTCTTTCGCGATTTTCAAACGCACGATGGATTCCTCTAAAACTAGATATAGGTAAATTTTTTGTCGAATGACGTACTATGCGGCAGATTATGCCGCATTGCAAGAACTGGAAGTTAAGAATATTTTTTGAGCGAATTTCTGCTTTGTCACATCAACTTTGCAACAAACGCATGAGGTTTTTATAATCCTCATTAAAAATTGGATCTTCATCACGTAAACTTTGCACTTTATCACACGCATGCATCACGGTACTGTGATCTCGACCGCCAAAAGCCATTCCAATTTCAGGAAAACTATCACCAGTAAGTTCTCGTGCCAATCCCATTGCTAACTGACGCGGACGTGCATAAATACGAGTACGCTTTGGTCCAACAAGCTCTTTGAGGGGAATTCGGAAGTACTCACTCACTACACGCTGAATATTTTCAGTGCTGATGTTACGGGCACGAATTGCCAATACATCTTTAAGCGATTCACGAACCACTTCAAGATCAATATTCGTACCTTTAAAACGTGAAATTGCTACGACTTTATTCAGCGCACCTTCAAGTTCACGAACATTGGCAACGACTTGCTGTGCAATAAACAAGGCACAATTACGCGGTAAATCAACACCGCTGCTTTCTGCTTTTTTCAGTAAAATTTCAATACGAGTTTCAATATCAGGTGGTTCTACACCCACTGATAGCCCCCATGAAAAACGTGAAACTAAACGTGGATCAAGTTCTGTTAATTCTTTCGGGTAACGATCAGAAGTTAAAATAATCTGCTTTGACTCATCGAGTAAAGCATTAAACGTATAGAAAAACTCAACAAGACTTGCTTCTTTACCTGCCAATAAATGAATATCATCAACCAATAATAAATCAAGTGAACGACAGTTTTTCTTAAACTCTTCAACCTTACCTTTTTGTAAAGAACTTACAAAATCTTGTACAAAACTTTCTGCAGTCATATACATGACACGCGCATTCGGTTTTGCTTGTAGTAAAGAATTCCCCACAGCTTGCATTAAATGAGTTTTACCCAAACCAGTAGGTCCATATAAAAACAATGGGTTATGTTGTGATTCACCTAATTGGGTCAATACTTTACGGCATGTTTCAGCTGCCATTTGATTAGAACGACCTTCAACAAACAGTGCAAAAGTAAAAGATGGGTTCAGTACACGTTTACGCGTGTTCTTTGGTGAAATCGTTTCATGTTCTTTTTTTACACGTGTTGTTATTGGTGTAACAGATACAGGTGCCGAGTCCAACGCTGCAGTTGTTGTTGCAGGTTGTTCAGCTGCAGATAAAATCGCACCAGGGCGAGAATCTACTAAAATTTCAACTTTACGGATACGCCCTTCTGAAAGCTGTTCAGCAAGAATTGAAATCAACTCAAGATGATGCTCTTGAATATAGCGTGTCCAATAAGGATTCGGTGCATAGAGTTTAAGTGTATCTTGTACTTCTTCTGCAATAAGGGGTCGAATCCACATCGCATAGACATTATCAGAGAGCTCTTGTCGCAAGCGAGTTAAGCAGTCGGTCCAAAGCATGTGAAACCCCTTAATTAATTCTGTTTAAATTTAAAAACAGCCCTCAACCATTGAGGGGTCGCCATTCTAACCAAGTTATCCACATCTGTCATGAACTAATATTCAATTCTTGAATAAAAAAACAACATTCTGTGAATTATTTTAAATTCAATCCCCTTGTGGATAAAATTCCAAACAAGCTGTGGATAGAATAAATGCCAAAGTTATGCACAGTTTATCAAGACAATTAAAACATAGTTATTCACAATATAAGAAAATGATTTTAAAAAATAAAATATTGATTTCCACAAGAAACCAAGACCCTAATAGTAATAAATTTAAATTTATAAATTTGAATTTAATTATATATAACCCTTATTTCTGGGGATAACTAGCATAGCGAATTAAATTTAAATTCAAATAGGAAATATAAATTTAAAAATGAATGTTTAAATTTATACGCTTAACGGTTGTGGGTATTTCTATTGATATCTCTGTTGATAACTATCATTTTTAATATAAATTATGTGTTTATCTTGTGAATACTATTTTTATGCTTCCTGATAATCAATTGTTGATTGATTTTGTAAATTGATCAAAAAAAAATCTTTTATTAAAATAAAATAGGTTATTCATTGACAGAACAAACAATGCACAATAAACTCGCGAACCTTTATACAAAGATCATTTTTGGAGTTTCGATATGAAACGTACTTTCCAACCATCTGAATTAAAGCGTAAGCGCGTTCATGGTTTCCGTGCTCGTATGGCTACTAAAGCTGGTCGTCAAGTTCTAGCTCGTCGTCGTGCAAAAGGTCGTCATAGCTTAACTGTTTAATTTATTAAACAGTTTTAGCTTACGATTTGGGTGTTATGTCACTTTATAGTTTCAGTCCTTCGGTGAGAATCCGTTGTGCTGCAGATTACAAATGTGTATTTGATGGTGCGCTTTTTAAAGTGCATCAACCCCATTTTTTATTTTTAGCAAAAGTTACCGAACAGCCTCATAGCCGTTTGGGTATTGTTGTTGCTAAGAAAAAAGTGCGCCGTGCGCATGAAAGAAATCGAATAAAACGGCTTGCTCGGGAAAGTTTTCGCTTACATCAGCAAAACATTGAGTTGCTCGATATTGTAGTGATGCCAAAAATGGGTATTGATACAATTTCAAATGCTGAATTACATCAGCAATTACAATTTGCGTGGCAAAAATTGCAACGCCTTGTCAAAAAGCACCATAAAATAGCTCCCTCTTCCTCTCAAAATTAGAGATGACCAATGGCTCGATTACTGCATTGGCTGATTCGTTTCTATCAAATTGCGATTAGTCCTTTAATTGGACCTCGTTGCCGTTATATTCCAACTTGTTCTCAATATTCATTGGAAGCGATTCACGTTCATGGTGCCTTAAAAGGTAGTTGGCTTGCGACAAAAAGAGTATGCCGTTGTCATCCTTGGGGTGGTTTTGGTTATGATCCTGTGCCTGTTCCTAAAAAAGTAATTCGTTTTATTTCATTTCAACCAGTGGATTCTCAAACGGTTCATGTTGCTGTACCCTTGCGTGGACGTTTATTGAACCAAAATCATTCACACCATTTGGGGTAATTGTTATGCAACAATGGGCCAGATTTGCAATTCTCGGGGCCATGTTTGTCACTGCGTATTTATTAATATTGGCATGGCAAAAAGACTATGGACATTCTAGTCAATCTGAGCAAAAAACCGCAGCTATTGTTGCGCAAGATACAACTCAGGCGCATCTTGCTACTGATCAGCCACAAGTTGGTGCGACTGCCCCTGCGGCAAAGACTACACCACAAAAGCTGATCACGATTAAGACCGATCTTTATAATATTTCTATCAATCCCAAAGGTGGTGATATTGAGCGTGTTGAACTCCTGAATCATGATAAGAGCAAAAATAGTGACGATTCTTTCGTTATGCTTGAAAATGATGCAACACGTAAATATATCGCAGAAACTGGTTTTAAAGGTTTGAATGGTACGGATAATAATCCGAATGCCCGTCCTCAGTATGAAACAGAAAAAGCGGCTTATACACTTGCTGATGCGAAAGATGTAAAAGGTAAGGACGGCAAAGTTGAAAAAGTGATTTCAGTGCCGTTAGTGTTTAAAACTGCTGATAATGTTGAAGTGATTAAAACCTTTACATTTAAGCAAGGCACTTATCCAATTACAGTTAGTCATAAAGTAACGAACCGCAGTGCACAACCGTGGCAAGGTCAACTTTACGGTAACATCATCCGCGATAATTCTGATGATCCAGGTAAATCGGATCAAGGGATTTTTACACTAGGCACTTACTTAGGTGGTGCGTGGGGTACACCTGAAGAGCATTACAATAAGCTTAAATTTACCAATTTCTCTGAAGAAAAATTGAATAAAGAAGCGACTGGTGGATGGGTTGCAATTGTTCAGCATTACTTTGTGAGTGCTTGGATTCCAGGTAACTTTAATGGTCAGCCATTTAAAGCGACACTTGAATCAAATAAAGACAATAACTTAAATGTGATTGGCTTTACTTCGCCAGCAATTAATATTCCTGCTGGCACAGCAATGGAAATTGATGCGACATTCTATTCAGGTCCAAAAGTTCAGTCTGAACTAAGTGATTTGGCTGTTGGTTTGAACCAAACTGTTGATTATGGTTGGTTATGGCCAATCGCAAAATTATTGTTCATGGGCTTACAATTCTTCCATGGTATTGTGGGTAATTGGGGTTGGGCAATTATTCTGCTAACCATTTTGGTGAAACTGATTCTTTGGCCTTTATCTTCAAAAAGCTATCGTTCTATGGCGAAGATGCGTGTAATTGCACCTGAAATGCAACGCATGAAAGAAGAGTTTGGTGAAGATCGCATGCGTTTCTCTCAAGAAATGATGGCGCTTTACAAACGTGAACAAGTGAATCCACTTGCGGGCTGTTTACCGTTATTACTTCAAATGCCAATCTTCCTTGCGTTGTATTGGGTATTGATGGAGTCGGTTGAATTGCGTCATGCACCATGGATGCTTTGGATTCAAGATTTATCTGCAATGGATCCATGGTTTGTACTTCCATTGATTATGGGTGTGACCATGTTTGTGCAACAAGCATTGAATCCACAACCAACTGATCCTATGCAAGCAAAAGTGTTCAAAATCATGCCGATTATGTTCACTGTATTTATGTTGTTCTTCCCTGCTGGTTTGGTTTTATATTGGATCGTGAACAACTCGATTACGATTCTTCAGCAATCATTTATCAATAAAAGTGTTGAAAAAGCCAAAGCAAAAACGACAGAGGTTGTGTAAATGATTGAGTCTTTATAAAGATTCATCACCAAGCAACAGCTGAATAAATCCGCTTAAGATGGTAATCTTAGGCGGATTTTTTATTGTCTAAATTTAGAGATTGCTCATGAATACACCTGCCCAAAACACGACGATTGCAGCCATTGCAACACCACCTGGTCGTGGAGGTGTTGGTGTTATTCGTTTATCAGGTCCGAAAGCCTATGCAATTGCTGAAGCACTGACACAAAAAGTATTACCTAAAGCACGCTTTGCTGGTTTTCGTCAGTTCTTAGATGAGCACAATGAGGTTATGGATGAGGGCTTAGTGATTTGCTTTCCGAACCCACATTCGTTCACAGGCGAAGATGTAGTGGAGTTACAAGGGCATGGTGGTCCAATCATTCAAAATGCTTTGCTTGCTCGTTTACTTGAATTGGGTGCAACAGCGGCTAAAGCGGGTGAGTTTTCCATGCGTGCTTTTGAAAATGGCAAAATGGATTTGGTGCAAGCAGAAGCAATTGCCGATTTGATTGATGCAACTTCACAAGCGGCAGCACGTTCTGCAGTTCGTTCATTACAAGGTGTATTTTCTAACAAGGTCAATGCAGTATTACAAAAACTAATTCATTTGCGCTTGCATGTGGAAGCCGCCATTGATTTCCCAGAAGAAGAAATTGATTTTTTAGCTGATGGTAAAATTTTAAATTTGCTTGAAGATGTTCAATCGTCAGTGACGACCGTTCAACAATCTGCACGTCAGGGGCAATTGTTACGTGAAGGCTTACAAGTGGTGATTGCAGGTAAGCCGAATGCTGGAAAATCATCTCTTTTAAATGCTTTAGCAGGTAATGACCGTGCCATTGTGACTGATATTGCAGGTACAACGCGTGATGTTTTGCATGAAAAAATTAGTTTAAACGGCTTACCTATTACCCTGACAGATACCGCTGGTTTACGTGATACAAGCGATATTGTTGAACGAGAAGGTATTCGCCGTGCGATTAAAGAAATTGAGCAGGCTGATTTATTATTGCTTGTCTATGATCTAAGCCAAGGCGACAATCCGTTAGAATTAGCGAAGAGTTATTTTGCTGAACATATAGAGCCAAAACGTTTGATGTTGATTGGCAATAAATGTGATTTAACTACACAAGCACCCGAATTAAACGATTTAGAGGGTTTCCGTCATATTACTGTGTCTGCAAAGCAGGAAATGGGCGTTCAAGTGCTGATAGATGCGATTACAGCGCATGCAGGCTTCCAACCTGAAGAAGATACCTTTATTGCACGAACTCGTCATTTGGACGCAATGAAGCGCACTCAACGCTATTTAGCGGAAGCACACGAGCAATTGACGGTTTATCATGCCGGTGAGTTGGTCGCAGAGTCACTTCGTCTAGCACAAAATGCTTTGGGTGAAATTACGGGTGATTTTAGTGCAGATGATTTATTGGGTGTGATTTTTGGATCATTTTGTATCGGAAAATGATGATTTAATAAAAATATTTAACATAAATAATAAAAAAGCTGACATAAGTCAGCTTTTTTTTGATTAAAAGTTGTTTTTCAGTAAATTTCATTTATTCAGAAGCTAAAATTATTTATGGTAAAGATAATTTCTTTAAAAGGAGTAAAAATAATGAATAAATTTTCTCTAGCAATTTCTACAATTTTATTGGCTTCTACTGCGCAGGTTTGGGCATATGACTTAGAAGATCAACACATCATTACAGCAGCTGAAAAGCATCCTGTAACGACTGCACAAGCGCTTAAATTAGCAGATGAAACTGCCGTAAGTGTAACGGGTACAATTGTCCGTAAGATTAAACATGAACATTATGTACTTAAAGATGCAGCAGGTCAGATCAATGTTGAAATTGATGAGAAATTGGCAACACCTGCACAGCTTAAAGTTGGAACAAAGATTAAGGTTCTAGGTGAGGTCGATACACACCGCACTAAACCAACTGATATTGATGCAGTGAAAATTGAATTTTTGAAATAATTTTCTATATTTAGTTCAAGAATTTTATATTGTGTGATAGACCTAAAAAGTAGGTACTCACTATTAAGGTGAGCCTACTTTTTCTATTTTAAAAATCTAATAACAATGATTAAGCAGTGTTTTTTTGTACGTTCAGATGTTTCAATAACAAGCCGATGCATAACAATCCAACGCCAATACAGAAGCCAAAGACCCCCATTTTTAAACCAAAATGATCAGAAAGCCATCCTGCAAAAATAATTGGGACAATTGTTCCAAAGTAAGCAATAAATAAGTATGTAGACACAACTGCGACGCGGTTTTCAGTTTGGGTCATGTGATGGATTAATGCAAAAGCACCAAGTAGTGCCAAACCATGCCCTATTCCGACAAAAATGACGCTTATAAAGAATAAAAAACTCCAATGCATCGCCATACACATTGATAAAACAACATAACTTAAAGTCAATGAAATTAGACCAATATTCAGTGCCTTATGCATGTTGGTCGTTTTGAAAATGAATTGAATTAAGGCTGAAATTAGCAAAATACTAGCGATCGTGATTCCGCTAACCATTGGACCATGCCACGGAATGACATCCTGAATAAACGATGGTGCTAAAGAGGCAAATAGACTGAATGAACCAAATGCACAGAAGGCGGCAAAACTTACAATATAAAATAATGTTTTGAATTTTGGTGCAGGCAATTCTAAATGGGGTGCAACGGAAAATGCTTGTTTCTCAAAAGTAGCGACTTTGACACGAGATAAACCAACAATACTGAGTAATGCAGCAATGATGACGGGGATATAGGGTGTAACCAAAGGTGCTTGAGAAAATTGTGCGATTGTTCCACCAATTAAGGGTCCTAAACCGAAGCCAATGACAGTAATAATCGAACACAGTTGTGCAGCATATTGTTTGTGCGAACCAGGAATGGTCAGAATTAATCCAAGCATTGCAGAGGTGCTAATGAGACCTGAAGCAATACCAATAATAAAACGCCCAAATCCGAGTAAGCTGGTGTTACTTGCAAAAACTGAAAAAATCAGTCCAATAACAGCGAAGAATAAGCCCATTTGTAGGGTACGAATAAAACCAAAACTATTACTACTACGTCCTAAAAAGAGTAATGTCGTCATACAGCCGAACATATAGGCGATAAAAATATAAGTGATTTGGCTTGGTAAAAGTTGCCAAAGTTGCTGATAAATTGGATATAAAGGACTAGCAAGCGCTGTACCGATGGTTCCAACGCACAGCGCAAGGCTCACCATATAAAATGGTCGCCAAGATTGAGGATTCATAAATATCTGTAACAACAGAAATAAAGAAGAATGCTGATCTTCAATAAAAAAGGAAGATTGGCATGAAAAACTGAAGATTAAATTGAGATTAGAACTTAATCAAATAGAGGTCAATGTCTAATTTATTATTTATATGATTATTCATGTGTCACAAATAGGTGGAGGTAAAGTTTTAGTGGTTTTAGCTTCAGAAACTAGGGATAGAGTGGTGAATGTCGATGTAAATCGTCAAGAATTGCCTGCACATAATGTGTTAGTACGTCTTTTAGTAGAAATTAATACCGCAGCAATTTGAAATTTTGTTTCACGTGGAACCTAAAATTTATCGTTTTTAGTTTTGATCCTTTAATTGATCACTTACTACAGTTTTCACACAAGTTGAGTCCATGGTTATGCTTTAATGCGACTGAATTATTTTTTTAGATTTAAAGTCTATGTTAAAACAATTGATCACATTGGGTCTAAGTCTGGCATTTTGTAGTAGTAGTTTTGCAAATGTTGAGAGCGTTAAAGCGAAATTGGTACAGCAATATCCACAAGTTAAAATTGAAAATTTACAAGCTACGGAAATGCAAGGTTTATATAGTGGAACACTTGATCATCAGATTGTTTATATCAATGAAGATGCACAACATTTATTTATTGGTTCGATGATTCGTTTGAAAGATCAGCGTAATTTGACCAAAGATTTAGCAATGAAAAAAGACATTGTTGACTTTAAAAGTCTTCCTTTTACAGATGCAATTAAAACTGTTCGAGGAGATGGAAAACGCCAATTGGCCGTATTTTCTGATCCAAATTGCCCATATTGCAAGGTTCTTGAAGGCAATTTAGCGAGCTTAAATAACGTTACGATTTATACATTTATGTACCCAATTAAGACACAATCTGTGCAGTCATCAAAGCAAGTATGGTGTTCAGCTAATAAAGATTATGCATGGAAA
This sequence comes from Acinetobacter sp. 1207_04, assembly GCF_052850415.1. Lineage (NCBI taxonomy): Bacteria > Pseudomonadati > Pseudomonadota > Gammaproteobacteria > Moraxellales > Moraxellaceae > Acinetobacter > Acinetobacter sp. 1207_04. The sequence goes on from NZ_VXCQ01000021.1 coordinate 26,778, forward strand.
AATTTAATTCAAAAAGCCATCCAACCAACAGCAAGTGCTGACTGTGCAACGCCTATAGAACGTAATTTACAATTAGGTAAAAAACTGGGTTTACAGGGAACACCTGCCATTATTTTTTCAAATGGTTATAAAGCATTGGGTGCCTACCCTGCAGTTGAAATTGAGAAAATTTGGCAGCAAGCGGGTTTATAAAAAAATATAAAATATGCAACATTCAAAAAAATCACCATTTAAATGGTGATTTTTTACATTATTTTTAGTTTTGTAATAACTATGTGTTAAGTTCGTTTAGAAACAAAGTTGTAAATGACCAAGACAATAATTGCACCGATAACGGAAGCAATGAATCCAGCAGATGATCCAGGTGGGTAAATTCCGAGTAATTGACCGCCATATGTTGCGACTAATGAACCTACGATACCTAGAGCAATAGTGACAAGAAATCCAGCTTTGTCATCCCCTGGATGGATAGCTCGAGCAAGTAGTCCTGCAAAAAAACCAATAATAATTGAACCGATCAGTGATAGCATGAGTCTTCTCCTTATCCTGTAGTTTTAAATACTAATTTTTGTAACTTCATAGATTTACATCTTCAATATGCATCAATAATGGGATGATAAATAGTTATTCTATGCTAAGACATGTTGCCTTTTTGTTCGAACTTTTGTCGATAAATAAAAAAAGCGGCTTACGCCGCTTAAATTCTAAAAGTATCGTCTTAAAGACCAATTTCACCAATAAAAGGAATGTGGCGATACTTTTGATCGTAATCTAAGCCATAACCAACAATAAATTTATCTTCAACTTCGAAGCCCAAAAATTTAACATCAAGTTCAATTTCACGGCGTGAAGGTTTGCTGACTAAAGTACACAGTTCAATTGAATTTGGACTGCGTGTTTCCAAAATTTCGAGAACTTTACTGAGCGTATTTCCTGAGTCAATAATATCTTCAATGACCAAGACATCTTTGCCACGAATTTCGCCATCTAAGTCTTTTAAAATTTTCACATCACGTGAAGATGATGTGCCACCACCGTAGCTCGAAACGGTCATAAAATCGAGTTCGTGTCCTTTGCTAATTGCACGGCATAAATCTGCCATGAAGATCACAGAACCTCGTAACAGACCAATCAGAACGAGTTCTTTGTCGCTACTCGCATAATGGGCATCAATTTTTTGTCCAAGTTCTTTGACTTTTTCCTGAATTTCTTCAGTTGAAATCATTACTTTCATTTCAATGGTCATGGGAAATACCTAAAAACATCAATCATGCAAAAATAAAAAAGGTGTTGACGTGCAACACCTAAAAGATGAATCAATTTTAAAACATATCAAATCAAGATGCATCTTTTTTGACAATTCATTGTGTAAACGGTTCTTTAATGTGCATCACGTTTAAGTAAAAACGCACATGCAACACATATCGAGCCGATTAAAAATAATGTTCGCTTTGATCGTTTTTGCATAGGTCGATTGACTTGTTGCTGAGTGTGTTCTTGCTCATGATTTTTGTTCATACGCCTTTTCTCCGTAAATATAGGTCGCGTGAATGTTACGATCATCACCCATAGTCAGCAGTGCAAATAACGCATCTTCAATATTTTTAGCACGTTCTTGACGCAGTTGTTGTAATGCCGTGGCTTTTAAATTCAGCACCACAAAATCAGCTTCTTTACCAATATTGAAGTTGCCCAATTTATCATCCAAATGTAGGGCTTTTGCACCACCTAAAGTGGCGTGATAGAGCGATTCAAAGGCAGAAAGTTTATCACCCTGAAGTTGTTGAACTTTATAAGCTTCATTTAACGTCTGTAATTGGCAAAATGATGTTCCTGCACCAATGTCTGTTCCTAAGCCAACTTTAACCTGTTTTTCCCATGTTTTTTTCAGTGGAAATAAGCCACTACCAAGGAATAAATTAGACGTTGGGCAGAAGGCAATTGCTGAATCGGTATCGTGCATACAATCCCATTCATGCTCTTCTAAATGCACACAATGTGCAAATACAGAACGCTCCCCTGTTAAGCCAAAATGATGATAAACATCTAAATAGCCTTTTTGCTCAGGGAATAAATCTTTTACCCATGCGATTTCATTTTTATTTTCACTTAAATGGGTATGTACATAAACATCAGGATATTCGGCTTTTAACTGCCCTGCTCTTGCCAATTGTTCAGGTGTCGAAGTTGGTGCGAAACGTGGCGAAATGGCATATAGATTACGCCCTTTACCATGCCATTTTTCAATGAGGACTTTTGAATCGTGGTAGGCGCTTTCTGCCGTATCGGTTAGTTCATCAGGTGCATGACGATCCATCATTACTTTACCCGCAATTAAGCGCATTTGATGCTGCTCTACTGCTTCAAATAAAGCATCAACTGACTGAGGATGAACGGTACAAAAAACTAATGCTGTGGTTGTACCATTTTTAAGTAATTCATGAACAAAAAACTGTGCGATTTTATCTGCATAGTTTTTATCTGCAAATTGCATTTCAGTTGGGAATGTATAAGTATTCAGCCATTCCAAAAGCTGTTCGCCGTAAGCACCGACCATTTCTGTTTGTGGAAAATGGATATGCGTGTCGATAAAACCTGGAACAATTAATTGTTCAGGATAATGTTGAATTTGGGTATTTTCGGGGATGTGTTGTTGACCTGCTTCCCATTCACCAAACCAACTAATTTTGCCGTTTTGGGTAATAAGAAGACCATCTTCTACATATCGCACTTGGTCGTGGATTTCACGTGCTTGGGCAACTGTATTCTGAATATCAAGGAAACGACCACGAATGGCTGTTGTTGTATGTACAGAAGACATTTTAAACCTGCGTTTTGAATTTTTTCGATTGATTGTAGCTGATTTTTATTGTGGGTTGCCTATTTTGTCTGATTTTGTCTAAGTTATTCACTGATGTTACGCAGTAACATGAAAATCATATTTTACCACTTAATGAGTTTGGATACGTGGTAGTAGTCATCCGCATTTGTTTGTTGTAGAACTACTTGTGATTGAAAATGCTTCTGCAATCATTATTTTTAAAGGACAAGATGTTTGTGCTTTATATTTAGCCAGTTTTATTTGTAGGAGATAAAGCGCTCTTTAAAAAGAAGTGAGCTTACTCTCCCGTATAGGACGGATTCATCTTATTTTTTGTCTAGGTTTATCAAAGACAATATAATAATTTCTGAGTTTAAAATTTTTCAAAATGAGTTTTTTATTTTTCATCTCCAATAATACAGTTGAAAGAACTCAATCATGGGTATATACATTAAGTGATTTAAATCGACTCGCTGTAATAAAGTTCAAGTAAAAAATTGGGTATTATTCTTGATTATTAATAGTTTTAAGTTCGTCAATATTTTGTATAAAAATGATAATGATTAAATAAATTTAATTCTCTATTTGTATAACTTAACAGATTATTTAAGTTACATGTTTTATGAATAATAATTTAATTTTAGAGGGTAGACTGAATTAAAAGCCATTAAAAAGGTACTACATATGAATACGTATTCTTCATTATTAAATTTAGATCAGTATGTCGCTATTGTGACCGGAGGTGGTAATGGTATTGGAGCCGCAAGTTGTAAGCTATTGGCCCAACATGGTGCTAGTGTCGTTGTTGCAGATTTAAAATTGGACGCAGCTCAAAAAATTGTAGATGAAATAAAAGCTCAAGGATTTCAAGCCATCGCTGTTGAGTGTAATGTTTTGAATGATGACGATTTAGTACGTTTGGTTGAAACGACGGTTAATCATTATCATAAAATTAATATTTTGGTGAATAATGCCGGTGGTGGTGGTGCAGGTCGAGAAAGTCCCGAACATCTGAGCGTTGAACAGTTTGCTCGTACTTTTCAGCTTAATGTTTTTAGTGGTTGGCGTTTATCTCAACTCTGCGCACCTTATATGAAGCAAGCTGGTTTAGGTTCGATTATTAATATTTCTTCTATGAGTTCAATTAATAAAAGCCCTGCAATTAGTGCATATGCATCATCTAAAGCTGCAATTAATCATATGACAGCCAATTTAGCTTTTGATTATGGTCCTGAAATACGTATTAATGCTGTTGGCCCTGGAGCAATTCGTACAGATGCACTAGCTTCAGTTTTAACGCCTGAAATAGAGCAACGAATGTTAGCGCACACGCCACTACAACGCTTAGGAGAAGCAGACGATATTGCGGGAGCAGTGTTGTATTTTGCTGCACCCATTTCAAAATGGGTCAGCGGACAGGTTTTATTTGTAAATGGTGGTGGTGTACAAACATTAGATTAAAAGATGATTTAAATTGAAATGTATAAAAGTCCAAAATATTTTTGGGCTTTTATCTTTTTGAGCTATCCTTCTAAGGAAAATAACGAGTCCAAAAAATGACAGGATTATTGAATAAAATGTATCATTACTGATCTAAACTTGGTTGAAATATTTTTTAGAAATGAGGGTATTAGCCACGAGTTGATTGCTTTAATTTACACAACTCTTTACCCCAATCATTTGAGCAACCATATTGATTAAACATATCGAATGGATATTTTATTGTTACTGGTACACGCAATAATAAAAAGAAGATCGAAGCAATAAAAATGAATAATAAAAAGCCCTCCAATGGGAAGGCTCTCTGGTTTTATTGATTGCTAAAGTTAGTTATAGGGTTGTTTCGTTATATTTTTTACTATGGCGAATTGATAACACAGCAGTAATAGCTAAAGTAATCACGATGAAACCTAATGAAATCCAAATTGGCATGTGGAATACATCAAGTAATAACATTTTTGTACCAATGAACATGAGAATAATACCTAGACCATACGGTAAGTAATGCATTTTCGATGCTGCACCAGACAACAAGAAAAACATCGCACGTAGACCTAAAATTGCCATGAGGTTTGCAGTTAATACAATGAACGGATCACTTGTTACAGCAAAGATCGCAGGAATAGAATCCACCGCAAAAATTACATCAGATGCTTCAACCAAAATTAAAACTAAAAATAATGGTGTTGCCCAAAGTACGCCATTTTGACGGACAAAGAATTTTGCACCTTCAAGTTTTGGCGTGATTCGCATGTGTTTACGCAACCATTTGAGAATCGCCATATCTTCGATATTGGTATTTTCTTCGTCCTGACCTTTGAGGAATTTGAAACCTGTATAAAGTAAGAATGCACCGAAAATATAGAGAATCCAAGAGAATTCTTGTACAAACCATGCACCAATGAAGATAAAAATAGTACGTAAGACAATTGCACCGAGTACGCCATAAAGCAAAATTTTACGTTGTAAACCTTGTGGAATTGCAAAAGCTGCGAAGATCATTAGCCAAACAAAAACATTGTCAATTGCGAGTGATTTTTCAAGTAAATAACCTGCGAAATACTCCATTGTTTTTGCATTGGCAATGGTGATACCAGCTGTTTGTTGCAAGTACAGCCACAGACCACCACCAAAAAGTGATGCAACCGTAACCCAAGCAATACTCCAATAGGCTGCAGTTTTTAATTTGACTTCTTGCCCTTCTTTTTGTTTGAAGCCCATAAAGTCGATGAGGAGCATGACTGCAACAATGGCAAAGAACGCCAAATATAGCCACGGATTACCGATAGTTTCCATAAAATTCTCCTGATCTGGCAAGTAATCAGGCATAAAAAAGACCTTGATCAGCTGCCAGATGATTAAACATCTGTGTCAACATGATCAAGGTCTTGCCTACATTTTAGAAATTATGCTCATTCTAAAATGCTCAGATACCGGCTTTTTTATTTAGAAAAAAATAAAAATGCGTAATGACGATATTCTGACATAGTACAAACAACATCTTTGTACTAATTGAAGGAGGCTACTCCCCTTGTTCGAATAAATTTTGCTATAGAAATGTTGCCACTTCTAAATATGATGAAAGAATCGCATATTTAAAATGATTGTGCAAATTTTGTTTGTTATTTCCGGATTTAAAAATTAAGTATCCAAAACTTAATTTTTCAGATGAAAGTCTTGTCTTTGAATCAATACTATCGCAAGTAAAGTTCCGAGTATTGCCAAAATACCGCCAACAATGCCAATACTGTGTAACCCATAATGTGTTGTGGCATATGCACCGAGCAATGCCCCACCGCCAATCCCTACATTGTATAAGCCTGAGTAAATGGCCATCGCAACATCGGTGGCATCGGATGCTAGATTTAGAGTTTTGGCTTGTTGAGCAAGGCTAAAGCAGATAATTGCCATTCCCCAAAATAAACTCAGAATGCTAAAGCTCATAAAATCAGTAGCCAGTGGCATGAGTAATAACATCGACAGAGCCAAAATTGCACTGCTCATCGGAATTGGAAGTTTGGGATATTTTTGCCCAAATTTACCAAATAGATAAGAGCCAATAAAGCCTGCTGCACCATAAATTAATAATAACATGGTGGTTTGTGACGAGCTGAAATGCGCTACATTTAAAGCAAAAGGTTCGATATAACTGTATGCGGTGAATTGCGCCGTGATCACAATAATTGTGAGTGCAAAAACAATCATTAAACTTGGACGCTTAAAGAATGTTTTTAGACTACTAAGCGAGCCTGAATTAACACTTGGTAAACGAGGTAAAGTTTTTGCCAAAATAAGACAAACCAGTGCTGCTCCCAAAGCTATGAGTGCAAATGTATTTCGCCATCCATAAGCCTCACCAATCATACGACCTAACGGAATACCTAAAACCATTGCCAAAGCTGTACCTGTGGCAAGCAGCCCGAGCGCTTGGAATTCTTTGTCTTTAGGTGCAACTCGGACAGCGAGTGACGCGGTAATTGACCAAAATAAGGCATGTGAAAATGCAATGCCAATACGGCTTACGAGTAAAAAACTAAAACTTGACGCAAAATAGGACAGTACATGACTGACAATAAAGACAATAAATAATGCAATGAGTAGAAAACGCCGTTCAATATTTTTGGTCAAAAGCATAATCGGAAGTGAAATTGGCGCAACGACCCATGCATACAGCGTAATCATAATGCCAACATCGGTTGCAGGCATTGCAAAGCTTTTGCCAATGTCGCTGAGAAGAGCAACAGGTACAAATTCTGTAGTATTGAAAATAAAGGCGACAAAAGCCAAGCTAATTACACTGACCCATTGCTGTGTTTCATTGGGTGTGCTTTGCTGTTTTTGAGTTGACATGGTCAATGTATTTGGTGGGAGTCTTTAAATTTTAAGCTGAAATGAATTGAAAGTTAAGTTGCAATTGGACTTGAAAATTTGAAAAGCTAGACAAAACATAACAAAACTAAAATTTCATTTATGGCATTTTATTGAAAGTCTTAACTTAAGTGAGAATAAAAATGTTAGAAATTAAACATAAAGATAATGGTAAAAAAGGCGAATTTTTTGTTGGTGAAGATAATCAACATCTTGCTGAAATGGCGTACACGTGGGCTGGTGAAAGTATGTTGATTATTGATCATACTGATGTTTCTGATGAATTACGTGGACAAAGTGTTGGGCGTAAATTACTTGATCAAGTGGTTGAAATGGCACGTAGTAAAAATGTGAAAGTGATTCCACTCTGCCCATTTTCAAAATCAGTTTTTGATAAAGATGAATCTATTCGTGATGTTTTGAAAGACTAAGACCGTTTTGCTAAAGTGGAATTGTGTCTAGACCAATCGAATGAAAAAGAGAAAGAATTTATGCAATTCCAACATGTAGATAATCAACAAAAAGGCGTATTTTTCCTTAATGATGATCAAAGCAATCGTATTGCCGAGATCAGTTATGTGTGGAGTGGTGAGCATAAAATTATTGCTGACCATACTTGGGTAGATAACTCATTGCGTGGACAAGGGATTGCACGTCAGTTGCTCGATACTTTAGTAGATTTTGCACGTGAAAAAAAATTAAAAATTGTCCCGACATGTTCTTATGTCGATGTGATGTTTCGCCGTGAAAAAAGCTATGCTGATGTGATTGCTTGATTTTGATTATTAATAATTAAAATAGACATTAAAAAACCCGCTGATGCGGGTTTTTTATTTCACTATCAAATTACTTTGATTTTAACGCAGTAAGTAATTTTTGATGTAATCCACCAAAACCGCCATTCGACATAATGACAACGGCATCACCCTCACCAGCTTCCGCAACCACAGTTTGGATAATGTCATCGAGTGAACGTGCAACCACCGCTTTATTTGGGGAAGCATCAATTACAGGTTGTAAATCCCAATCTAAACCTTCTGGTTGATACCAAATAACTTTATCCGCCAAACGAGCAGAATGTGCCAAACCATCTTTATGTGAACCCATACGCATAGTATTTGAACGTGGTTCAATAATCGCCCAAAGTTTACGTTCACCTAAGCGTTTACGTGCGCCTTCTAAAGTGGTATCAATTGCTGTTGGGTGATGTGCAAAGTCATCATAAACTTCAATGCCATTTACTGTATCTAACAGTTCCATACGGCGTTTTACACCACCGAAGTTTGACAATGCTTCACACGCCACTTCAATTGAAACACCCACATGCTCAGCAGCGACAATGGTCGCTAAAGCATTGGCAACCGAATGTTGCCCTGTCATGTTCCATCGAACAATACCTTTAACTACACCGTGTTGTAGCACTTTGAAATGTGAACCATCGGCAGATAATTGTTCTGCATATACTTCTGCCGAGTCGTTTGCATCTAAAGAGGTACGAATAACGGGTGTCCAGCAACCCATTTCTAAGACTTCATCAATATTGGTTTCAGTGATCGGTGCAATGATGCGACCTTCACTTGGAATAGTACGGACTAAGTGATGGAATTGTTTTTGAATGGCAGCCAAGTCATCAAAAATATCTGCATGGTCAAATTCAAGGTTATTTAAAATTGCAGTTTTAGGATGGTAATGAACGAACTTAGAACGCTTGTCGAAAAATGCAGAGTCATATTCGTCTGCTTCTACGCAGAAATATTTTCCACCACCTAAACGTGCGCTTTGGCTAAAACCTAAAGGCACACCACCAATCAAAAATCCTGGGTTTAAACCTGCTTGATCTAGTACCCATGCAAGCATCGTTGTAGTGGTGGTTTTACCGTGCGTACCTGCAACACCAAGGACATGTTTGCCTTGTAAAACGTGATCTGCAAGGAATTGTGGACCTGAAGTATATGCCATACCGACATCGAGCATGTATTCCACTGCATCTATACCACGTTTCATGGCATTACCGACAATGACTAAGTCTGGATGCGGTTGTAAATGGCTACGGTCAAAGCCTTGCATCACATCAATACCGGCATTTTCTAACTGGGTGGACATTGGTGGGTAAACGTTTTGATCTGAACCTGTCACCTTGTGTCCTAAATCTCGCGCTAATAGCGCCAAAGAACCCATAAATGTGCCAGAAATACCTAAGATATGCAGATGCATTCGTTTTAACTCCACTGCTTTTATAGACACATCACTTTGTTGTTGTGGTGTTGTCATGTTCATTTGATTTGAAAGCAACGATAGCAAGGCTTTAAGGGAAAAGATAGTTTTTCTTGTATCGTAAAAATGAAAAAAGCATTTAGGTTGTTATTGTAATTTACTCGATGATACTGCATAGAAATATAGACTATCTTCTTCATCATTATTTAAGAACTTTATGACTTTATTTAATGGAAAAGTAAATTGTTGACCATTGGTTAATACGGTCGCATAAGAAAGGGACTTTTCACTATCATTATAAAATTTAGAATTAATTTTTTGTGCATTTTCAAAATTTACCCAATTCCATTGTTTCGATTTGTCATTTCTTTTAATCGTTTCAACTACATAGGCGCCTGCTCTAACGACAATACGTGCGAATTGTTCATTTGATAATTTATCTAAGTCCGTTTTTCTGACTTCTAAAAGGTATTGATCTACAATTTTAAGGCTGTCATAGCTGAAGTTTAATTCTTTATTTTTTTAAAAAATCCAATTTATAGATAGGATCTATTTGTTCATGATTAAACATATAAGCTAAATCATTAAAAGTTTCGTTGATTTAATGTACTTTTAATGGTTCTGCATTGCTTATCGAGGAAGAAAATAGTGCAATTAAACCAAGTAAAAAATTTTTCATTTGTAATATCTCTTGAATTGATTATTAGAATTTAAATCTTTAAAAATGGATTTGGTTTTTATGGAGTAAGAATAATTGAATTTAACTTTTTTAGCATTAGGCTTTCTTATTATCTCCAACTGTTTTATGACATTGGCTTGGTATGGTCATTTAAAATTTTTACATGATGCGCCGTTATGGCAAGCCATTTTATTTGGTTGGGTCATAGCATTGCTCGAATATAGTTTTATGATTCCTGCGACACGTATGCTCTCACAACATGGCTGGGCATTGGGACAGATGAAAATTACCCAAGAAGTTGTCACACTCTTGGTTTTTGTTCCCTTTATGATATTTCTGTTTAAACAGCCATTTAAATTGGATTATTTGTGGGCAGGCTTATGTTTATTGGGCTGTGTATATTTTGTCTTTAGAAGTCAGTAATTCATTAACCTGACTCAGTTCGCCTTATTTCCATAAAAAATAATGAAAATATTGCCCTACGATGTCTGTTAAATTTTCTTGAGATGAAAAATCAGTCTATAATAGTGAGCTTCTTGATATTCATTTAAACACTGATCACCAGTATTTAAACTTCCTTACATTCGTTTACGGAATATATGCAATGAATGCGGCCGCTGTACAAGACGCTCCTTTAGTTGGAATTATCATGGGTTCTCAATCTGATTGGGCAACCTTAGAACACACTGCCAATATGCTAAAACAGCTTGGTGTCCCTTTTGAAGCTGAAGTGGTATCTGCGCATCGTACGCCAGACCGTTTATTTGAATACGCTGAAACTGCGCGTGAACGCGGTATTCAAGTGATCATTGCAGGTGCAGGTGGTGCAGCACATTTACCAGGTATGTGTGCGGCAAAAACTGATCTTCCAGTGCTTGGTGTTCCAGTTAAATCGTCTATTTTAAATGGCGTAGATTCATTGCTTTCAATCGTACAAATGCCAGCAGGCATTGCGGTGGGTACATTGGCAATTGGTCCAGCAGGCGCAACCAATGCCGCAATTATGGCAGCGCAAATCTTGGGTTTAACCCGTTCTGAAATTGCAAAAAATGTTGCAGATTTTCGTGCAGCACAAACCGATAAAGTTGCGAGCAAAAACATTCCAGGTCAAATCTAATATTTAATAATTTTAAGTATTATTTAGACTAGCCAAGCATAAACGGGACATACGTTATGGATAAAACCATCGGTATTTTTGGTGGTGGTCAATTGGGTCGTATGATGGCGCAAGCTGCATTACCGCTTAATATTCAATGTACTTTTTTTGAAGTCAACACAGATTGCCCATCGGCAGCTTTAGGTCAAGTGATTTCCACTCAAGCTGAAAATGGTTTACAGGATTTTATTGTCAGTGCAGATGTTTTCAGCCTAGAGTTTGAAAATACTCCACTCGCTGATGTTGATGTATTGACCCAGCAAAAAGATGTGCATCCACCTCGTCAGGCTTTGGCAATCGCACAGCATCGTTTATCTGAAAAAGCCTTGTTTGATGAACTCGCAATTCCTGTTGCACCGTATAAGGCAGTGACATCTCTAGATGAGTTAAAGGTTGCTATTGCAGAACTTGGTTTACCGATTGTTCTTAAAACCTCGCGTGGTGGTTATGATGGCAAAGGTCAGTTTGTACTTCGTACAGCTGATCAAATTGAGCAAGCTTGGGCTGAACTCGGCCCTGCGGGTGAACTCATTGCTGAAAGTTTTGTAACTTTCTCACGTGAAGTATCGATCATTGCTGTACGTGGTATAGATGGCGATGTGAAAACTTGGGCTTTGGCTGAAAATCATCATCACGATGGTATTTTGTCACACTCGATTGTACCTGCACCAAACAGTGTGGATTTACAGCCTGTAGCGCAGGATTATATTACTCGCCTGCTCAATCATTTGAACTATGTCGGTGTGTTGACGCTTGAATTATTTGTAACAGACAAAGGTTTGTATGCAAATGAAATGGCGCCACGTGTACATAATTCTGGGCATTGGTCGATTGAAGGTTCAATTTGTTCGCAATTTGAAAATCATATTCGTGCTGTAGCAGGTTTACCATTAGGCTCAACTGAAGTTGTTCGTCCAACGGTGATGGTCAATATTATTGGTCAACATCCGAAGTCTGAAGATGTATTGGCACTCAATGGTGCGCATTTACATCTTTATAATAAGACTGAACGTGAAGGTCGTAAGATTGGTCATATTACCCTGATGCCAAATGATAGTGCTGAATTGGTGACTTTGTGTCGTCAGTTGGCGAAAATTTTACCGAATCCATTGTCACTCAGTGAAGATATGAGCATTTAAACTCAACTTTGTTTGTTAAAAAAGCGGTCATGAAAATGATCGCTTTTTTATTTCTTAAATTTCGGTATGATGCCCCTCCTTTATTTTTACAGACATTTTTTTGGCATGATCGGTGATGAAAAAATGTCGTTAGATAAAAGTACAAATAAAAAAATAACAATAAAATTCATATCAGCATGGCAGAAAATTTTAAATTTAAAATAAATTTAAATGTGCAATTTTATTTTGAATTCAAAATAAAATAATGTGAAAAATATTGGATGTCGAAGTTATCCACAGAACTTTGTACTTAAAAATAAAGAAAAGTTTGAATTTAAAGTATAAGCCACTTTGAATTTAAACTTATTGCTGAAGTTGGGTGTGGATAATTTTTTTAAATTCAAAATGCTGTGATTTTAAAAATAAACAAATGAATTCAAATTTTACGTATTTATACCTGTCATTTCATTCATAGACTGATAAGGTATTTACATAATTTAAAGTTAAAACTGATTATGAATACTATGCTTCGTTTTTCAATTTTATGCGGTTCACTTTTATTCACGGTGAATCAAGCAAATGCTGAACTCATAATAAATGGCACGCCATCTACAGCAATAAATATCAGTAGTCCAAATGTGAATGCTGAATTTAACCCTAAAAATAATTTTCAAAGTTGTTTGGCAAATTTACGTTCATCTGCAATTTCATCAGGTGTAAATGGTTCGACTTATGATCGTTATACGCAAAATTTAACGCCTGATTATTCGGTGATTGAAAAACTGAATTATCAACCTGAATTTTCAACCCCCATTTGGGATTATCTTTCAGGTTTAGTTGATGAAGAGCGTGTCGCAAAAGGTCGTGAAATGTTGGCACAGCACCGAGATGTACTAAATCGAGTGCAAGCCGCTTATGGTGTACCTGCGGAAACAGTTGTTGCTGTTTGGGGTGTAGAAAGTAATTTTGGTGATATTTCAGGTAAGTATCCACTATTACAAGCACTTGGGACATTAAGCTGCGAAGGGCGCAGGCAAGGTTATTTCCGTGGAGAGTTCTTTTCGACTATGCGTATTTTACAACGTGGCGATTTAAGAGAGGAGCAACTAAAAGGTTCATGGGCGGGTGCTTTTGGTCATACGCAATTTATGCCATCGACTTATGAAAGTTTAGCGGTTGATTTTGATGGTGATGGTCGCCGTGATTTGGTTTCAAGTACAGCAGATGCTTTGGCATCGACTGCGAATTTTTTGAAACGTGGCGGATGGCAAACAGGCATGCCATGGGGCTTTGAAGTTAATATTCCTGAGAGTGCTTCAGTCGGTGGCGAAAGTCGTCGTAATAAAAAATCTCTCAGCTCATGGGAAAGTCGTAGCTTTACCCGTATTGATGGTTCACCCATTATTCAAGGAAATTTATCGGGGAATACATCGGCAGGGTTAATGATGCCAGCAGGTAAAGATGGTCCTGCATTCTTGGTGTTTAAAAACTTTGATGCAATTTATGGTTATAACGCTGCTGAAAGTTATGCACTTGCCATCGCACATTTGTCTGATCGTTTACAAGGTAAAGGAACAATCCAAACCGCTTGGCCGACGAATGATCCTGGGACTTCACGTGCAGAACGTCGTGAAATTCAAAATTATTTGTTGAAAAAAGGTTATCCGATTGGTGATGCAGATGGTTTGATTGGTGATAAAACTCGCCAAGCGATTCAGACAGAGCAAGCACGTTTAGGTTTAACTCAAACGGGTCGTGCAGGACAGCAAATTCTAAAAGCATTTAGAAATGAAAATGCACAGAATATGATGAAGTAATGTATTGATTATAAAAAAGGTCTGCAATTGCAGACCTTTTTTATAGTTTTTTATCCAAAATTTTCTTTATGATGAAGTGTAAAGTTATTCGATATCAGTTTTGTCTATTTTAACCGCTTCCAATACATCAAAAATAACGGCTGTTACATCTTGAGTGTGAGCACGATCATTGAAAATTTCATACGCAGATATTGTAATATCTGTATCACTTGGTAATTGTTTTTGCTCTTCTTCAATTAGGTGTTGAATGGGCAAGAGTGTTTGTTTAATAGAAAGATGTAGCACATCTTCGAACTCAATATTTTCATCTTCAAGTTCAATCATTTGCTCATTGTAATATGGCAATAAAACCGCATGGAGATAGGGTTGAAGTTCCGTAATATCGAAAATTTCAATGTCACGGCTCTGTTCAATCGTGCTGATATGATCATTCACTTCAAGAATAATATGATAATAACTCACCGCAATCTCCTTTAAATTACTCAGTTTACAATAGCATAAGTTGAGCAAAAAATGCATCAAACCCTTATATAAAATATGGATTTAGAGTATTTGACTCAAATGGTTTACTTTCTTGAATTTAACATGGCTAAATCGGCATTGGTTAGTTGAAATTGATATAAATTTTGTTCTTTCATAACAGGATACATCAACGCTTTAGGATCATCATTATGTTTTAAGCCGAGTGCATGCCCGAGTTCATGTGCGAGGGTAATACGTAAATCATTTTCAGACTGAAACTCATAGACATTAATTTCACGTCCCTTGAAGACACCTTTATCAAATTGGCGCGGTTGAAAACGCTGATTGAATTGATCAACTGATTGATTGAACTGATGATTAATCGAATTTGCCTGATTTACGTTCTGATTTAAATGTTCAACTTTACGATTAAATATATCGGTATTTGTTTGCAGTTCAACTTGTTGTTGTTGGAGTTGTTGTTTTTGCTGCTGAATTTGTTGCATTACGTTGTCGCTATAGCGTTGCTGTGATTGATTTAGGGCATTGACCATTTGATTATATTGGTTCAACCGTTGTTCGTAGTTTATTTGCTGAATATCAAGCTCTCGCTTCGCTTGTAATAATTCTTGTTCAAGCTGTTGAATTTTAAAGTGTTCAGCATCTGTATATTGGCGTGTATTTTCTAAAATACGCATTTCTTGACTACGTGCGGAAGATTCTGCCTGGCGTTCATCGTAAATTAAGTTAATTGCTAGTTGAGCATTGGGGTCATAGACAAAAAAACTTTGTTTAGCACCTGTATACCAAATGTCAGCAGCTTGTTGTGTAAGTCGTTTTACCTGCTCCTGTGTAAGATTAAACCGTGGATCAACATGACCAATACGATAACGCAGACGTGTATCGGTCGGATGTGTAATGCGATCTATCACAGAATTATGATTGAGTTGAGGGTGTTGCATGCGTTGAAATGCAAAATAAGCAGTAAAAATAAGGGCTGCAATAATTAACCAAAAGCGCATAAATTTTATAAAAGTATTCTATCGTTGTTCATAATTTAGCTGAAAATAATGTATTCGAGAATAGTGGTCAGTTTGTAAATTACTTTATTTATAGATAAATACTTAGAGTGATGATGTATTTTAAATTTATATCATTATTTGAAGATATAAAAATGCTGAAAAAATTCGGAAATTTTTCCAGCATACTTGGGATTGTTACGAGGAAAGTAGTACGTTATTAGTTACAGCCTTTAGCTTCAAAGTCGGTTTTAGATGTATAAGTGATTTTTGGTAAATATTCACCCATAACTTGCTCTTCATCACCCCAATTTTTTGTACGGAAATGCTATCGATATCGTTCTGAGCAAAAAAAATAATAGAAGCTTTGACTCGTTTATCTTTAGTGGATTTACTCATTTTTATACAAATTTCAAGTCTTAAGCTTATAACTTAATTTAGCTAGATTAAGTTATATAATCTCATTATTCTAAACCATTAAATAAAAATGCTTTTTTTACATTGTAAGTATGAATGTCTTCAAAATTATAAAATTAAAACCATAAAAAAACCGTACTTTCGTACGGTTTTTTTTATTTTAAAGCAAGGTTAAATTGACAAATTATTTTTTGTCATCTTTAACTTCAGTGAACTCAGCATCTACAACGCCATCGTCCGCTTTTTGTTGTTGACCCGCATCGCCAGCAAATTGGCTAGGATCAAAACCTTCAGCACCACCTTGACCTTGTGCTGCTTCATAAGCACGTTGAGAAATTGGCATGATGATATTTTGTAAAGCTTCAGTTTTCGCTTTGATATCATCAACGTCATTTTCTTTAGTAGAAGCTTCAAGCTCAGAAACCGCAGTTTCGATTGCAGTTTTTTCATCAGCAGTCACTTGTTCACCAAGGTCTTTTACTGCTTTTTGTGAGCTAGCAACTAAAGCATCTGCTTCGTTACGTGCTTTAGCAAGTTCTTCGAACTTACGATCTTCTTCAGCATTCGCTTCAGCATCTTTAATCATTGCTTCGATTTCAGCATCAGACAAACCTGAGTTTGCTTTAATCTGGATAGATTGCTCTTTACCAGTGCTCTTATCTTTCGCAGATACTTTCAAGATACCATCGGCGTTGATGTCAAATGATACTTCAATTTGTGGCACACCACGTGGAGCAGGTGGAATGTCGCCCAATTGGAAGTTACCCAACAATTTGTTTTGCTGAGCCATTTTACGTTCGCCTTGGAACACTGAAATATCTACAGCAGGTTGATTGTCAGCAGCTGTTGAGAACACTTGAGATTTCTTCGCAGGAATCGTGGTGTTTTTCTCAATGATTGCTGTTAACACGCCACCCATAGTCTCGATACCAAGTGTAAGCGGAGTTACATCAAGTAAAAGTACATCAGTTTTGTCACCTGAAAGTACCGCACCTTGAATTGCAGCACCCATTGCTACAGCTTCATCAGGGTTTACGTCTTTACGTGGTTCTTTACCGAAAAATTCTTGAACTTTCTGTTGAACCATTGGCATACGTGATTGACCACCAACCAAGATTACGTCAGAGATGTCAGAAGTCGAAAGACCCGCATCTTTAAGCGCAATACGGCAAGGCTCAATGGTACGAGCAACTAAATCAGCAACTAAACCTTCCAATTTTGCACGTGTTACGCTAATCACTAAATGTTTAGGACCAGTCGCATCTGCAGTGATGTATGGCAAGTTAATTTCAGTTGCAGTTGATGAAGAAAGTTCAATTTTCGCTTTTTCAGCTGCTTCTTTCAAACGTTGTAATGCAAGAGGATCTTGTTTTAAGTTGAAGTTCTGTTCTTTTTTGAACTCTTCAACAAGATAATCGATCAATGCATTATCAAAGTCTTCACCACCAAGGAATGTATCACCATTTGTAGACAATACTTCGATTTGTTGGTCGCCATCAAGGTCTGCAATTTCAATGATTGATACGTCAAATGTACCACCACCAAGATCGTATACAGCGATTTTACGGTCGCCTTCTTTCTTGTCCATACCAAACGCAAGTGCAGCAGCAGTTGGTTCGTTGATGATACGTTTAACTTCTAAACCTGCAATTTTACCTGCATCTTTAGTTGCTTGACGTTGAGCATCGTTGAAGTAAGCAGGAACGGTAATAACCGCTTCAGTTACTGTTTCACCTAAGTAGTCTTCAGCTGTTTTCTTCATCTTTTTCAAGATTTCAGCAGAAACTTGTTGTGGTGCAAGTTTTTTGTCGTTGACATCAACCCAAGCATCACCATTATCAGCTTGAACAATTTTGTATGGTACAAGACCAATATCTTTTTGTACTGCTTGATCTTGGTACTTACGACCAATTAAACGTTTGATTGCATATAGTGTATTTTTCGGGTTGGTTACAGCCTGACGCTTTGCTGATTGACCTACTAAGATTTCACCATCTTTATACGCAACAATAGATGGTGTTGTACGTGCGCCTTCAGCGTTTTCGATTACTTTTACTTTGTCGCCTTCAAGTACAGCTACGCAAGAGTTTGTTGTACCTAAATCAATACCAATAATTTTAGCCATGCGATATATTCCTCAATTTTTTTTACAGTGTTTTGCTTGTTATTCAATATGAGAGCCATTCAAAATTTTTCAAGTCAAAATGCATAAAAAAATTGAAAACTCTCAAGTTTATAAGGCTTAGGCGCCTACCATGACCATTGCAGGACGCAGTAAACGACCGTTGATGGTGTAGCCTTTTTGTAGAACAGTGCCAATTTCATTGGCTTTTGCCGTTGGATCAATCCCTACTGCCTGATGGAGGTCAGCATTAAAGCCGCGTGTTGTGTCTGCTTCGGTAATACCAAATTTTTCTAAAGTTGTGAGTAAAGATTTTAGGGTTAGTTTTACGCCTTCAACCATTGCATTGTCTTCACCTGCAGCAGCAATTGCGCGCTCTAAATTATCGACTGTATCAAGCAACTCTTTGGCAAATTTTTCCAAAACCGTATCTTTGTGCTTTTCAGATTCGCGTTGAATGCGCTCAACACTTTTCTGAGCTTCATATACAGCATTTGCAGTACGAGCTTTTTCAAGTTTTAGGCTTTCGGCTAAAACTGAAATTTGTTGCTGTAAATCTTCAGCAGTCACTTCAGTTTGTTCAGTTTCAGTATGTGCCGATTCTTGTTCTGCAATTTGCTCTTGTTGAAGATCTTGAGCTTGTTCGTTTTGCTCAGTCGCCATTGATTTGCTCCCTTTAAATAGGTTCTTAAACATGTACAGTCCTTTAGGCTTCAATATTCACTCTGAACTGCCATGAGTGATAAATTTCATGATTACTAAAGAAATCGGGGCGAGAGATAAAAATTCAAGCAATAATGCCGATTAAATTTACCTAATTAGCGATATTGGTCTAAAAATGCTGATTTTTGATGACATTGACTATAACTTTTGAATGATAGTATGCAAAACGATCATTCTTGAACTGTCAGTTTTTATAGAGTGAAGCGAATTGTATGAGTGTGGTTTCTAAGTTGAATTTAATATCTTAAATTTTTGATTTTTATATATAAAAATAATTATAAATAGGGCATGAATTATCAAAATTTAGAGTTAAGTACAACTTTTGAAAGTCAGGGGTGATTGATCATTTAATATTTAAAAGGTATTACAGAGAGGTGAAAAAAGTATTTTTCATGTATGGATACTCGCTGTATTATATTTAACTAGAATCTATAGCTGTAGTTTCTTTTTTTGTTTTAATGGCTTATCCAAATCAATTGGGTAAGCTTTTTTTTTTGCCAATTAAAAAGTAAATTGACTTTTTTACATAGAAAATAGAAAAATAAAAGCGAGCCATAAAGACCATTATGCCTCGCTTCATGTATAAGCTTTATATTTTGAGAGTGTGAATTAAGACTTATCTGTCTTGGTTATTGCTATGATTGAACGCTCCACGACGGTTATCACGTTTCTTATTGCTTTGATTTAGGTTAGATGTATTGTTCTCAGTTTTATGATTTGGGCGATTCATTTGACCATTGTTATGGTTGTGGTTTTGTTGTTTCTTTTGCCATTCCTGTTGGCGTTGTTGCCATTTGGCTTGATCTAGTCGGTATTGATCACGTTTAGTTTGATCAAATTGCCTACGTTCATGATCAAGTTGACGCTGTCGGCGATCTTGTTCAATACGCGCTTGTTGTAAGCGATAAGCACGCTCACGATCATAGCGATCATCATAATGACGATTGTTACGTTTATAACCTCGGTCATCGTACGTTCCATAACTCGTATTACCGTAATAACCGCCACGTGATGAATAGCCATCCTCAGGAAAAGCAACACAGCCAACAGCGAGAAAAGCGGTAGTGATTGTTGCAATAAGTGCTTTAATCATGTTGATTGCCTCCAATAATTCATACATCAATAGCAAAAAAAAATCTGTTAAAAAGCAAAATTGTCAATGACAAGGACATAGAGTCAGATTAGCTTAATATAAGTGTTTTATTTGTATGTTGATTATATGACTTGTATAAGAATATAGTCATATTGAGACTGATCATGTAGAGAATATGAAGAGTCAGGGATAAGAATTAAGGAATGAACAGTAATGGCTTTTACACAAAATTTACAAGAAAAGATTGAACAGGGACAGGGTGCAGCAGGTCGTACCTTAGATCGCTTACCGAAATTTGCACAAGAATCATTAGCTAAACTATTGGGTTATCCCTATCAGTACCCACAGCTCGATAGCTTTACTAAATGTTTAATGGCAGCGCAGTTAAAACAAGGCAAAGTGGGTTTTATTGGGGAAAGTGTTGAGAGATCACGCAAAGCCTTTGAATCACAAATGCAGTCTATTATTCATAAACCTACGCATGTTCAATTTGTTGAAGATATTCGTTTGCCCTTACAAAGTGGCAGTATTTACGCACGACATTATCACCCTGCACTGGGTAAAAAACTGCCGATGATCGTGTTTTATCATGGTGGTGGTTTTGTGGTGGGTAGCGTTGATACGCATGATGAAGTTTGTCGTTTAATTGCTGTGCATGCTAAAGCGCAAGTACTGAGTATAGATTACCCGCTGGCACCTGAAGTTGGACCGAAAGCATTAATTCAATCGTGTGAAGATGCATTGGCATGGGTCTATCAAAATCGTCGACAATTTAAAATTTTAAAAAATCGTATTGCGGTAGCAGGAGATAGTGCAGGTGGAAATATCAGTGCGGTGATTTCGCAACGTGCAGTCAATACAAGCTATGCACCATCAGCGCAGTTCTTGATTTATCCTGCTGTAGATTTCAAGAGTCGCCATCCATCTTTCTTTGCTTATAAAGATGGTCTTGTACTGACAGGACAAGATATTGACTATGTGACGGATTATTATGTGACTCGACATAAAATGGAGCTTGATGATCCAATTATTTCGCCCATTAATGGTCAGTTAAAAAAAGTTGCACCTGCTTTTATTGTGACAGCAGGGCACGATGTTCTGCACGATGAAGGCAAAATTTATGCTTATAAATTACGTCAAGAAGGTGTCAAAGCACATTATCATGAATATGAAGATCAAACACATGGCTTTATTAATCTGACGCCAATTTCAAGAAAAGCGAAAAAGAACTTAATTGAAATGTGTAAAGAATTCCGTAAATTTTGGGATAAATATTAATTGTTGAGTAAGCTTATTTCGCTTTAAGTCGAACCGTTGTTTCAAATGAGCATGAAACAACGGTTTTTTAATATGATCTTTGTTCATTTCAAGACGATTTACTTGAGGATAACGCTATTTTTAATGCCTCAGGAAAAGTGAGCTGAAAGTCAGTCGAATAAAAGCCTTTCATAAAAATTGCTTGCGATAGATCGGGGAAAATATTTTGAGTGTTTTGCCATTCGGCATGAGGAATATAAGCTAAGCGACCTTTAAAATGAGGTGCGAACTGATAGCGGTATTGTTGATCTTGTTGTTCAATTTTAAAAAAATGAGCAGGAAAAATACGAGAGGAGATCTGAACTGGTAAAGTTTTTTGAGATAAATTTAGTTGAATATTAAGTATTTCATTGTTCACCGAAATTTGACAGCTCAATTGAGTTGGTGAAAAACTCAACTCAAATTGAGCAAGTTCTTTAGGAATCCCCCAATGATAGCGCCCTTCATCTACGGAAGCTTGGCTTGAAACATAAATTTTAGGTATATGCGAATGCATATTTAAACCATTGCTGGCATGGTCTAAAAAAAGTAATTCATCATAAGGACCAACGGGTGAACTGTGATAACGCACGAGCATGATTTGAACTAAGCGACCGAATTTAGATTTTTTTAAACCAAAAGGCATAAACTGCTCAATCAATTGTGGATTGAGCCAATAATTTAAAATATAGCCTTCACCCGAAAGATGCCAAGGCAATTCAGTATGTAAATGCTGTGCTAAAACTATTTGATTCATAAGAGGCAATCCTTCATTTTCACATATGTATTTTTTATTGAAGATATGCAAAAGACTGTATGACGTTATTGATAATATTTATTCAATGTTTGTAATCGAAATAACTTTCATGATTCAAAGCAGACTAATATAGTCATCATGAATTTAAAACGTTTTAGGAAATAAAAGAATGATCAAAAAGATAGGATTAAGTTTAGGTTTGGTACTTCTTGCGAGTCATACATTTGCCAATACAGACATGCAAATTAAAACCAATCTTGGTAACATTGATATTGAGCTTTATGATGATAAAGCACCATTATCAGTTGCTAACTTTAAAAACTACGCTAAAACGAATTTTTATAACGGAACTGTTTTTCATCGTGTCATCCCAGGCTTTATGGTTCAAGGCGGTGGTATGAATGAAAAAATGATTGAAAAGCCAACTCAGGCAGCCATTAAAAATGAGTCTTCAAATGGTCTGAAAAATACACGTGGTACATTGGCAATGGCACGTACCAATAATCCAGATTCAGCAACCAGTCAGTTTTTTATTAATGTTGCAAATAATGACTTTCTAAATAAAGCTGCAGGTAATCCTGGTTATGCTGTATTTGGTAAAGTTACTAAAGGTATGGAAATTGTCGATAAGATGGTTAATGTGCCGACAGGAAGCTACGGTATGTATCAAGATGTGCCTAAACAACCGATTAAAATTCTCAGTATTAGCTACAAAACAGTACCTACAAAATAATTTAAAAATAAAGCAGAAATAAAAAAATATGTTTCTGCTTTATAATTAAATACTTATGTGAAATATGTCGTTTTTTAAAAAGTATATCGTTTAAAAATACAACATACGATAAAACAATTGGTTAAAAGTACTTGTCATCAAACTGAAATGCTATAGAATGCACCCCATACCGACGAGATAGACGGAAACGAACGAAGCACGAAGTGCTGAGTTGTTAAGTTTATTAAGTACCGGCGCTTGATGATGACGAATCAT
>NZ_VXCQ01000022.1:0-39274 GCF_052850415.1 Acinetobacter sp. 1207_04
TGAAAAGGGTTTAGGAGCTTCAAATAAGTTTTCTGTAAACTCTTTTAGCTCAACCATTTCACCATTCACTTTAGGATTGATGGATTGGTATAGGTATAAGTTGATATGGTTGATCTTAAATAATGCAGGACTTGACGTTGAGGGACTAGATTGTATTTCAGGAGCAAATAGGCTTATTTTTGATGTAAATCGTTTGCCTAAATACACTGTACCCACTGTCGAATCACAATCTATTGTCAGCTTATTACCTTCTCTTTTTAAGATTGGTAAGGCGTAATGTCTGCTTGCATTCTTAAAATATGCAACAACATCATTTCCAAACAAACTTACGTTTGTATGTTCAATTGAACAGACATTATTAACGTGTTGTGCTGCAACTGTGACTGTGCTGTCTGAAAAGTAATCAGCTTCTTGCTGTTCTAAATAAGTATTTGAACCACGTTGCACTAAAAAATATAAAAGATCCGAGCCTTGCGCTGATGGAAGTGTGACTACGCTTTTTACTTGTCCACCAAGATCGTGTCTGCTCCATGCAGTGACAGATTGTTCTCTAGAGAGTGTGAGTGTTGCTAATGTCCCATCACCTAATACCATCCAAATAATTGAATCAGGTTCTTGTTGATAAGCAAGTTCTACAAATGATCCATGTTCTTTAGCAATATGTGAAGCAAGTATAGATAACTCTGAAGATACTAAACCATCCTGACTATAATCATATACAAGGGTTCGTAGCCTATTTCTTCCTTTCATAACGAAGATGAGTTCTGAACCAACTTTGATCGGTCTTATATTTTCTACAGTGCCGTATGTTGTATGTTCTGTAATATTGGCATTGGTTGGAGTAAGTGCATTATTAGATGTGATTGATAGTTCAGATCCACCTGTTAAAACGACAATACCTCTTGATTGAGCAAGATGTAATATATTGCTTAATTGGTCTGAATTAGCTGATACAGTAAAACTATCTCCATCATTAGTCGTTGGTAGAAAGTGTGTTGTATCTCCTACTCGACTTAGCCAAAGGTAGTTTGGATATTTTTTTGTTCCACCTAAAACAAGTCGTTGCTGATACATCGTTACTGTTTTTGGGTATCCATAGCTTGAAGTGAAGATTGGTAATTTAAATGTCCAAGATCGTGCAATTGCTTCTACGTCTGATTTAAGTTTTAAAAGGATTTCTCCTTTAATTGTGTCTATACTTATAAAGGAATCAACTCTAATAATACCTTCATTGATGAATAGATATTTACCTACATCAGCTTGTTTAAATACGTTTACAGCTCCTTGAGCTATCCATTGCCAATAATCTTCATTTCCTTCTATTTTATGCGGATATTTACCGATTACATTTTGTTTAGCTTGGTAGTATTGTCGGCTTCCGTTGTCCCATACATAACAAATATCATCTTCTTGGTACTGTTTATCATTCTTATATTCTTCATAAGCTGATGCTGTTACGGTTGCTACTTTTCCCATCGCTGTTTCTGAAGGTTTAATTGCAACTGTTGGGGTAGAAACTTCATCCAATGGCGGTACATCATATACGAATACTTCTAAAGCCCAATTTGACAAGTCTTCTGAAACTCGTAGCCACCTGAATTGATGCTTTCCATGTGCTAAATAAAGACTGTATTTATCTTGGGTATATGTCAGTTCTTTTATATCTACGGCACTGTAAGGAGAAGATAGTGTTCTTATTCTTGTTCCAAATTTGTCTAAGACTTCAATTGATCCTGCTTTAAAAGCTAAAATGTATGAATCAGTATGACTCAAAATAAATGGAATTAATCTAACTGTACCTGATAAATCTGCTAATGCTTTTGTTCCATATCTTCTCTTAATTCCGCCTTCTACAATTGGGAGCATATTAAAGACTTCTTTACAGCCATTCTTGTACTGTTGCAGATCTGTTCGCATATAAAGATGTTTACTCAGTTCGCCTGATGTAAAGTTGTTTTGAATCAAATTAATCTTAGCCATTATATCGACTCGCTATGATTGAATAATCTGACTCTTTGAAGAATTGCTGTGATGGTACTTCTTGCGCTTGAATAGCTTTAGCTTGTTTAAGTAATTCTTGGCATTGCATATACAAACTGTCTGCATTGCCTTGATTACCTGTTGTAGCCTTCGTGATCTTTGATGCAATGTAAAGTACTAGGCATTCAACAAAAAGCGTGTCGTATGTTTCTTCATTTTTATTGTCAAAAACATAAACTAGATTGAGTGTATTTGAGTTACTGAGTAACTTGTCTGTTTCAAGTACATAGTCTTCAGTATTGGTATTGATGATTCTGATTAGGTCATCGGGTAATTGATATTGGTATGCATATCCAAATTCAGGACATACCAATAATGGAGTGAGCTTAATTCGTTTAGTTGAACATTGAAATGGATGGAGTCTAAGTAAGGCTTTACGGCTTGTATCATAGACAGTTTTCATACGTCTAGCTGTACTTGTTTGTTCCTCAAAGCTTGTAATACTATCAGCCCCGATAAGAGATAATGCTTGATTGGCTATGTCTGTCTTTGTAGTCATTTTAGCATCCTTAGTTATTGTTATTTATAGACTATAAAAGCCCCCTACCCTTTTTAGATAAGGAACTTATTATTTGTTGACTGTATTATTAGAGCTATTAAACTTTAAATTTAAAAGCGACTACACGTTGTTCTGAAACACGCATAGCACCAATTGCTTCAATATGTCCGATTGAATGGAAACGGTTTTGAGTTTCTACTTCGACAACTTTCAATGGAGAAATAGTATTCATACCGACTTCTACAGCTTGACGAGTATAAGCAACGCCTGTTGCTGATAAACCATCTGCTGATTTGATCATTTCCGTATGAATCCAATTAAAACCTAAAAAGTTATTTAACTCGCCACGTTGGAGCATCTGCCCTGCCAAATAATCGGCACTTGTAAGTTCTTTATCAGCCAAAATAGCGTTAAGCATTGCAGCGTTATAGGTTAAATAAATTTCTTCTTCTACTTCATTCTCTAAGAACTTAGTTTTAATGTCGATTAGAAGCTGTTTAGTGATAGGTTTAGTTGCATCACCTAAGATTTGAGTTGCAGGAAGTGGTACTGCTGTATACGTATCTGCACCTGTTACTTTACGTTGTGCTGAACCTAACAATGCATTGTAGATAGTCTTGTCTACATGCTTATTCCATTTTTGACGTAAGTAAGTTAATTGACGATCTGAAGGATCTGCTTTTAATTTATAGAAATCTTGGATTGCATTACGTGTGAAGTTTGGATAGTCATTCATTAACGCTACACGAGAAGCAAATGATACGTCTGAGTATTGAGTAGCTCCAAAGCGTTCAACGCCTGCGACTACATCACCTAAAGTATTGGTAATCTCATTAGCCGTGAATGAAGTGCCTGTTACAGATCCAATATTAGTTACTGTTGATAATAGTGTTGATTCTACTTTGCCCAACATCGCTACAAAAGTGTCGCTGTATTGTTTTATAAATAAAGAATCAATTGTGTCATAAGAAGTTGCCATAATTATTTATGTCCTTGTTATTGTTTTTTATATTTATTAATTATTAACTCTATTATTAACTCTATTATTAGAGCTATTTATTGTTGTTTTGGTTGTAGAGAATGGAGTGTTGTTTCAGTTGTCTTTAATTAAAGGCTGATGGTTGTTTGATACAGTTCCAATGCTCTACACAAGGCTTCCGTATGACTTAAAGATTTATCCATGCGTCACTATGGGATCTATTCTGATTAGCGTCTTAGGCTGTTGTAGTAGGCATCTATTCGAGCTTTAGTTACTTTATGTTCAGCATGTCGTGGATCAAAGAAAGCGTCTGAGCGCATTAAAGTTTGAATATCTTCTGATACCGATACACCTACATTTAATGATTTATCTTCTTTAATCTGTGAACCAAAATAAGCAAGTGCTTTGATGACTGCTACATTGTTTCCAATACTTGGATCATTGATCTGTTCTTGTGTAATTCCTGCTGCTTGGCAAGCCTTCATAGCTGAGAACATATTGTCTTGGTATGATTTACCCCACTCAGTTTGAAGTGAGCTTACAGCGTCATCTGTGCTGATCTGTGATGTGTTTGATACCAAATCTACAGCTCGTTTATCGTATTCGCTTAATAGGAAGTCGAGTTGCTTATTCGTGATTCCATGAGCATGAGCTGATTTAAGAAAGGCTTTATTTGAGTCGTCTGCTTTAAACTCATTAAAGTCGAATCCTTCTCTTTCTACTGCATAATCATCATCTGATTTAGGAGCGACTTCACCTGTGCCGATTTTCTTTTCAAGATAGCTGTAGCTCTCATTCATCTTATTCAATGTCGATTTATAATCTACTGTTCCATCTTCAGATACCACTTTAAACTTCTCAGGTATTTCAATTTCATTAACTGTGTTATTAGCTGTTCCTAATGCTGTATTAGCAGCGTTTGGTTGAGCTGTATCAGTTACTTGTTCAATGATTGGTTGTTCTAAATTATCTGTCATTCTTATCTCTTTATTAGCTTTTTTATTAGAGCTAACTATAATTATTTAATTATTGTTTTATTTCACTTTCTTTGATTCGAGCTAAGATAAAATCTATTACATCTTTTTGCCCTAAATTAAATGAGGTTTGGTACTGGTTATCTTTGTCAAAAATGAGCTTGGCATGGAATAGTTGAATCAGTTCATCTAATACCTGTAATCCTGCTCCATCTGTGAAGACTTGATATTTCTTATTGTTCAAGCATTTCTCCTATTTGATCAGGAGTCATTTGTTTAGCTTGTTCTTTCGCTATATCTAATCCTGTACTTGCCATTGCTTGCTGTGCCTGTTGCGCTTGTTGTTGCTCCTGCATGGCTTGTTGCTGTTCTTGTTTAGCCTGTCTAAGTTGTATCAATTCTTCTTCAGTTCTTAAAACAGAAGTTGGTACGTTTAATCCATCGGCTACGACTTGTACTGCTTTATCAAGGTTAATGTTGTCCATGATTGTTGGATCTATCTGAACCAAGTTCATTACATTACCCATAAGATTCTGAACGGCTGTGACGTGTTCTAACTTCTGAGCTGCTGCCATTGGATTAATGAATGCAAATGATATACCTGAAGCTTGTCTAAGTTCATCGGGAGCAACTGGTAACATACCTGAACGCATTGCTAGTCCCCAAGTTCTTAATAGTAAGCCTTGCATGTATTCTGCCTGCATACGTCCGAATATAGATCCGAGCTGTTGACGTTGTATCTGTACTCTTGCATGGACTTCTGAAGCTGTGAGTGGTGATTGGTTAGGAGCTGTGAGTTGATCTGATAACAATGATTTTCTAATCTTGTTTTGTAGATGAATAACAAAGTCTAATCCCATACCAACTGTCGCTGATCCTGTATCTAATCGTTTAATACTATCTACTGTGTTAGCAGATATGATTGCATTAGGTCTGATACGAAGTGTATTAGGATTGATGATACCGTCATGTTGAGCAATCCATAAGCCACCTAGATTAAGTTCTGCTGATTGTAGAGATAGCTTCATTACCTGATTAACAGTAATTGCATCGGGTAGCACTAGACTAGCCATACCACTTCCATAGTGGCTATTAGGTAGCTTTCTAAATCTTGATACCACTACAGGTAGTTCTTCATAACCTGATTCTCTTACAACTTGTTTACTATTTGATTCAATTGTGACTGAAGCAAATGGCATCGCTGTTGATATTCGTTGTCCTGCTTCGCCTTTAATTTGTTCTTTCGTTCGAGGGTAGATTGCATGAACTAGAGTAAATTGTGTTTCTTGTTTTTTGTTAAACGCTGTCTGTACTTTGTCTGAACATTTTTCATAACCAAATTCATTGACCATCTGTGTAGCTGAGAGTCGGTATTCTTTATATATAGTATCAATTATGCCGTTAGCTTGTGTTGAGCTGATAAAGCAGTTTGATATGTTCCATGTATTAAATACGAATCCACCATTGTCTTTCTGATCTGCATATAAGATTGCATGTCCAAAGGTTACTAAGTCTGTAACGAAATCTGCTACTTCACTATCGAAATTAGATGAATGAATATTTCTGAACATAAAGTCAGTAACTTGTTCTAACCATCTTTCACCTTCAGTCAATTGATCAGGTGTATCTAGTCCACTTGGAATAGCTGTAAACCATTTGCTTGTAGGAGAAGTAGTACCACTAATAATAGAGCTAACAAGTAGCTGTAATCCATCGACTGCTGAAGAGTCATATAACTCTGCTCTTGCTTGTTTACGTTGCTCTTCTAATCCTGATGCTGTTACATCTGAAAAGCTTGGCATACGTTCAGGAGCGCAGTATTTAGCACATTGCTTCCAATGGTGTTCATGTTTAATTCGTTCAGTTTTAAGAGTAGTCAGACGCTTTAATATTTGTATTGCGTCCAAGCTTTATGTTCCTGTATTTGTTTTTTGTACTGCTGTTCCAAGTGCTGTTGAAGTCATGTCTAAGCTTGATAGGGCAGTTGATTGTTTATTCTTACGTTTAGCAGCATTAGTTTCATTCGTTTCTTTCTGAGCGAGTTCAGTTGCTTTACGTTCAATCTCTTCAGGTGATTCTTGCTGTACCACTTTTGGCTTACTTGCCATAGTCGTTATTCCTGTTCTTTGGTTATTGTTTTATTGATATTGCAAAATGCGTGGGTGTGTACGTGCGTGTAGGTATATAGATACGTTGCATATCTATGAGTGTTAGATGTTCTATTCTGTAATACTGCTTTGATTCATCACTTGATAGGTTAAGTATCTGATTGATTACTTTTATGTCGTGACGACTCAAAGCAGTGAAATTTAAAAGCGCAGGGGAGCTATGCAGTCTTTGATTAATTCTTATTGTGGTACTGTAGTCACTGTGCTGTTTAATTAAGATAGAATCTCTTTTAAAAATTAAATAGTTATTATTATTTATTGTTACTATATAGCTGTATTGTTAGAGCTAATAAAAGCTCAAAATAGAAAAGAGATAATCTAAATTGAGCTAAAAAGGAAAATTAAATGTCTGTCAGCCTACCTAGATAAGCTGATGGATAAGGGGATAATTAAAGGAAAATATAAATGACGCTTAGATAATTATTTGATTCAGCCTAAGCTACTGAATATGTTGAGAACTATATCACAGTTGTCGTATTTTGTCAACAGGTGATACTATATGTTGTGCTGTGTATTACACAATACCACTATATATTGTGCTTTATTAACATCTAAGTATTTTTAAAATTTTGGTGAATAATCTTTTTTCCGTTTACAGTTCTTCTGTCCTGCATTACTTGCTAATTCTTTATAGGTAGGAATAAATTCTTCATAAATTTCTAGGTCGCTTTTTAGTTCATTTGTAGTTAAATATTCACTATTTTCTTTGAGAAATTTAACAATATCTTCAGCAACAAATCTTATCTCACATAACTTTTCTGCTACAGCAGTATTACTTTTACTTGGGTTATTACTTTTATAATTTGTATATGAAGCCATTAATTCTTCCTTTGCTTTATCCATACTTTCAATTAATTGTGTATGACCTTGTTTGAATTGTTCTTGAGTGAGTTTTGTCTTTTGACTTGGTGTATCTTTATCAGAGCATCCAAATAATGTGAGTATTACAATACTGATTAATATATTTTTCATTCTATAAGTTCTTGTAAAGATTCAGTTAGTTCAGTATAGCACTCACTAATAGAGCCGTTAAAACTTATTTGTGGTTTGTAGTGGAATTGGTGCATTTCAGTTTTGAACTGTACTTCCATTTCATAAACTTCTTCTGCTGTTCCTGCATGTTCTAAAAGTATTTCAAATTCATAAGGCATTGCTTTGAATGAACCGTATCGAGTTAGGATATGGTTCATCGTTATACCAAGTTTGAAGAAGGATTCATCTTTAGAGTAGCAGCGAAGTAAGTAAAAGATTGGTTGACCACCATTAAGTATAGCTTGGTCTAGGAAGGACTGTTTTTTACAGCCTTTAATTTTCATAATGATCTCTCTAACGACCTTTTAACAGGTCTTGAAATTGGTCTTATTATTAGTTATATTATTTGTATAGAAGATCAACGAAGTGACGTTCTTAAAAACATTATTAGGTTTTGACAAAGCTATTAACATCTACCTAGTATTTAATTAACATTTATTATTTACTAAGTATTAGTAAAAGTTTTCTTGCAACCACATAATAAATAGCACGTATTTTTGTATATACGTGCTATTTATTATGCTTTTATATAAGAAGGTTTTAGTTATGAATCATATTGTTCACAGTCGATTTGTTGCTAGTGTTTCAGATCTAAAAAAGAATCCTATGCAAGTCGTAAACAATGGGTTCGGTGAAGCTGTAGCTATTCTGAATAGGAATAACCCTGCGTTTTACTGTGTTCCTGCTGATATGTACGAAAGAATGATGGATTTGATTGAAGACCAAGAACTTTTAAAACTAGCTAAACAAGTCGAAAACGAACCAGTAATAGAGGTTACTCTCGATGAGTTACAAGCTGAAATTCAAAGAAACCGCAAGAAAAAAGTTTAGTAAGTTAAATCCTGATATTGCTAAACAAATTCTTAAAAAACTTGTTAAAGTTTTAGAGAACCCAAAGATTCCTAAAAATAAACTTAGTGGGTCTAGTGACCAATACAAAATTAAGTTGAAATCTGTTGGGTATAGATTGGTATATCAAGTGATAGATAATGAATTAGTTATCGTAGTCATTGACGTAGATAGGCGAGATACCATCTACAAAGATATGTAAATGATTAGCCCTTAACTTTAGATATTTGAGGGCTTTTTCTAAATTAAATTTATTTTTACTAATTTTAGATCAGTAATTACAGTTCTTTAATTTCTATGCTGTTTTAAATCTCTATAGAAATTTTCATGACTGCCTAATTTAAGTAAATATAGCGTTATTACTGTGTCATCTACTTCATCAACTGAGTATGCCAATAATACGAGCTGTTTACTCATCTTAAATTTATAGACACTCACACCCAAAAGATCGCCTTTTTTATCTTCTCCAATATCGGGTTTTTGACAAATCTGTTTAATAGCTTCATCAAGATCTTTTTTATCTTGCTTTGTAAGTTTTTTAACTGAGCGTTCAAATAATGGAGTTTGTCTAATATTCATTAGATTACCCAAATTTATAGGGTGTAGTCATACCTGATTTTACTTGTGCCATACCGAGTAAAAGATCAGTTATGTCATCATAAGTTAAGTCTGGATTATCTTGTGCAATTTTTCCAATTTTCGCCCAATATTCAACTTGTTTAGTTGCACTTCGGCTTTCTGCTTTTCCATATGTTTTAGCTTGATCTATGATAGCACTATCAATTTTTACAGCCGTTGAAGTCATAATCTCACCCTCATCTAATAATATCTAAATAGTAACTATATTAGAAACTAAATGCAACCAAAAGCAACCCTTCCAAAGTCATATCAAAGAAGATCCTTTTTCAATTTCTTTACTCTTGGTTTTCGAGTTCCAATAGTATTATCAATAGCTCTATTATTAGCTTCAATAAGATAGCTTTTAAGTGCTTCAGATGCTTCTAGAGCGTTGTCTATACCACTCTTAATAGTTTGGATAGAGAATGTATCAGGTTGTTTGAAATAGCTGTCTACGAGCGTATAAGGAGTGATTGGAGAGTTGATTAGTAAATCTAGTTTTGTTGTATCTATAAAGTCAGGATTGATTGTATGGTAGGTTGAATATACTAGTTTGTCAGATTGGTATATTTGATAAATTGAGTACATGGCTTTTCTTTAATTTGAAGTTTTATTTATTGAGTTGTTTTATAATTTAATAGCGGCTTTATCTATAACTTTTAGTAATAGAAAGCAGAAATAATAATACATTATTTTTATACAAAAGTCAACATTTGATAACAATAAGTTATCATTAGTTATAATAAGACCTATCTGACTTAGGCTAATATTTAATTCTAAATTTCATCCATAAATATTCAATATCATATAAAAATGGCATTTTATACTGAACAAAAAAGGATCATAATAAACAATCTATATTTAAATAAATCGCAATTAGAGCTTTATTATATGAATGCTAATGAGTTATATGAAAATTTGAAGAATATTGGAAAGCCACTTATTCATGTTGAAAG
This sequence comes from Acinetobacter sp. 1207_04, assembly GCF_052850415.1. Classification (NCBI taxonomy): domain Bacteria; kingdom Pseudomonadati; phylum Pseudomonadota; class Gammaproteobacteria; order Moraxellales; family Moraxellaceae; genus Acinetobacter; species Acinetobacter sp. 1207_04. Next base: position 10,116 of record NZ_VXCQ01000022.1, read on the forward strand.
TATTGAAGCTACAATGCACATGAATATTCCAGTAGAAGAAATAGATAAATACATTGAAATCATAGGCGTTAATTTTCTATTAGTTGAAATATTAAGATTTGATTTTAGTGATGTATTTTCTCAAAAAAATAAGCGCTATATAGCTGAATACATTATTGAAAATAAAGCAGATGAAAAATTAATATTAAGTATAAAAGAAAAAAAACCATCTGATATAGGTATGGTATCTATTGGATTTAACCTTAATGGCTGTATTCTCGCTTTAACTCATACAGATAAATGGATGGAACATTTAATTCATTTGATTGAATATATTTCAAACAAAGAAGAAAGTGAAGATAATTATAATTATTGGGAAGAACAAAATAAAATTAAAGAACAAAAAAAATTAGAAAAAGAAAACATGATAAGAAAAGTAGAGGAATTGACAAACTCTGATATATTTAAAAAACTTAAAACTAAAAGTGAAATGTTAGTATATTGGGAAAGTAATATTTCTGATATATATAATACCTTATCTAGATCATTTATGGAAAAGATGGCTGGAAAATATATTACTATTAAACGAAATTCATAATTATCTTTTTAATAATGATTTTTATAAGATACAATTTTAGTTTATCAAATTGTATCTTTATTAAATTTAACATATGTAACATAAATACCAATTCTATTTAAAGTGCAGACAGTTCATGGTTTTGATTGGATACAGACCGATAGGGATGGATACGATCTAAAGCTTGAATACTGTCTGTTAGATGTAAGTTATAGCTGTGTCCGATAGGATACAGATATAAGTTAAATCGTTACATATTAATTCTTCTATCTAATAATTAATATTTTTTATAAATTAATAATACTATTAATAAAAGTATAGAAGTGAAGTAGTGAATACGACCCCATAGGGGAGTATGAGATACTTTATAAGAGTTAATTAAAAATATACAGTTTAAGAAATGGTAAATGGATCGACAGATCTTTTTACTGTTTCTGTTATATAGAATAGATATAGGAACGACTGAAAGGAGTTACGTGTATCTACATTAAAAAAATTTTAAAACTATACTTTGCCAATCTTCTATACCTTATTACTTTAATAATTTAGTAGATATTTATATATTTTTATCTTTAAGATAAATGTTTAAAAGCCGTTGAATTTATTGAATTTTTTACTTACTCCAAGACAAGGTTTTGTCTTAGCCTTTCTTTTAAAATAATTAGTAGATATTCATATTCCTTTTTTAATAACTTATTGTTAAGCACTTAAATTACTAAATACGTTAATTTTACTTTCCTGTTTTTCTATTCTTTAGAATACAATTTTGTAAAAAAAAAAGGAAAATGAATTTAAAATTGTGTAAATTATTTTTTTTAGCTCGAAACTTTACGAAGTATAGCAAGTGATAACGTAGCTATGCTGAAGTAAATGTTTGAGCAACCAACCGACTGTTAATAGTAACTATAGTGTAGGTAATAACAGAGGGCGTGGAGGTAGCTCAGGGCTGTTCAAGCATGGGCATGATGTATGTGTGTGATATGTACCTGTATTTCTACTTTTTTGTTTTAAGGTAATCATATTTTTTTCATTTTTATTCAACAACTTAAAAATTATCTAAGACAAGGTTTTGTCTAAGGACTTATTTTATTATCTTATTATTTATATAAAGTTTTAGGATTCTAGACCGCAAGAGCCGTGTGTTTTCTAGGTTTTTCTAAGACAAATGTATGTCTTATTTATCCACAGTTTTAAATTTAAACAAAAACAATAAATTACAAGACTTTTCTACACTCTCAAGACTTAATTTAAGTCTCAAGACAAATACTTGACAAAATCTGTCTTGATTTGCTATAATCAGTCTAATAAAGCAAGTAGTGTCTCAAAGCTATTTGTATCACTTCAAAAAAACAATAGGAATAAAAAACGTGCCGATAGGAATAATAAGCACCGTGTTTAAAGTATATGACGCAATGATGGGTAGTGGTAAAACCACTCGTATCATTGAAGAAATTAAAGCAGCAGATAACAATCAAAAATTTTTATATATCACTCCTTTGCTCGATGAATGTCATCGTATTTCAGGAACAACCTATGATGAAGACGATCTTCTTAAACGTCCACACATCACTTCTGAAGATGATACAAGCATTCACTATGCCTATAAGCCTGATGCTGAATTAATTGAAAAGCGTTTCAAGCATCCGAGCTATAAAGGTGGTAATAAAGCTGAAAGTCTACAGCACCTCTTAAAAAATAAAGAAAATGTTGTAAGTACTCACCAACTCTTTATGAACCTAACTCCAACAATGTTGGAAGATGCATCTGATTATGTATTGGTTATTGATGAAACGATCCAAGTCTATGATCTGTATTCTGAATACAATGCAACTGAATTAGAAGCTTTGTTCCGCTTAGGATGGATTGAAGTAGACGAAGATCAAGTAACACTGCGCTTTAAACGTGAAAACTTTGGTGATAATGGTGGAGATCCTTCAGGTACTAAGTATGAAAACCTAGCAACAATGTGTGATTTAGGTCAATTATTGTATGTGGACCAAAAGCTTATTGTATGGGAATTGAGTATAGATACATTAAAGGCATTCAAAGAAGTTTGGATTGCTACGTATATGTTTGAAGGTTCTCAAATGTCTGCATATCTAAAAGCTTATGGTGTGAACTACGAACTTATAAAGTTTGGTAATAAGCCATCACAAATTAAGCATTTAGTAACTATATCTGATCACAAAGGCATTAATGAAGTTGGAACAAAAATTACAGCATTGAGTTCAAGCCAATACAAATCAAATAAAAAAGTATTAGGTGAACAGTTAGCTAAGAATTTAGACAATTATTTCCGTAACCATCGTAAAGCTAAGAAATCAGAACGACTTTGGACTTCATTTAAAGAGGGAGCTACAGTCATCGCAGGTACACGTTACAAAGATGATTGGTTAGCTTTCAACACCAAAGCTACAAATGCTTATAAAGATAAAAATACACTCGCCTATTTAATGAATCTTTACCCTAACCCAATGGTTGTTAAAGCTTCAGCAATGAAGGGATATCCTGTTAAAGAAGAAGTATTCGCTTTATCTGAAATGGTTCAATGGATATGGAGATCGACTATTCGTGAAGGTAATCCAATTCATATTTACGTTGCTAGTTCAAGAATGCGTAACTTACTTGAACGTTGGTTAAATGATGAATTTGAAATTAAAGAGACAATAGTACAGAAAGCAGAACAATTAGATTTAGTATAATTATACTAGTTTCTGATTATATCAATATTCACAGGGTATTTTAATCAATACCCTTAACATATTTACAGGTTGTTGACAATACATTATTTAAAAATGTATAATTTATATTATAAAGAAAACAATAAAAACAGAAGTGGGGCATGGTCAGCCCATATTAAAAAACCTAACTGACTATAAACAAAATCAAAATACATTATTAATCTGCAATCCAATAAGGATTATAAGCGGATTTAAAATAATTCATAATTATAGGAAAAACTATTATGACTTCATTAGTAAATATCAATACAAATACAGCTACAACATTCAATCCTATTTCAGTTGTTACCTCTCCTACAGTTCAAACTATGTCTTCTAAAGATTTATTGGAAGTGATCAACCAAGTACGTGAGTCAGTAGGTGAGCCAATCATTCGTTTGAATAAATTCAATGAAAAAATCGAAGATGAGCTTGAAGGAGATCACTACACTAAAAGTGTAGTACAAAATTTAAACGGAACTGAGTCAGTAATTTATCAATTGGATGAAGAGCAATGCACATTACTTGCAATGCGAGAATCTAAAATTGTAAGACGAACTGTTTTGAATGAACTTAAATTTTATAAGAAGAACCTACAACCACAGCTACCAAACTTCCTAGATCCTGCGGAAGCAGCTTTTGCATGGGGTAAACAATACCAAGCAACACAGTTAGCTGAAGCTAAATTACTTGAAGCTGCTAAAATAATTGAAGAACAAAAGCCTATTGTCGATGCATACGAGCTTATTGCAGGAAAGAAGGGAAGTATGTGTTTTTCAGATGCATATAAGTATCTTGGTGGTATCAAATTAAAAGACATGAAGCAGTGGATGTATGATAAAGGATGGATCAATAAGGATCGTTTTGGTCGTGACAAAATAGGCTACTATCAAAATATGAGCGGCTACTTAGTTGAAAAAGTTACAACTCACCAACCACAGATCCGTATCACTTACAAAGGCTTAGCGGCAATGGCAAGACAAATGAAGATCAAGCTTAATGCTGAAGACTTCAAATAAAACATAAGAAACAAAAGTAACAAAAAGGCGAGGGGAGCTACTGCGAGATTTTCGTAGTCTTCCCTTTATCATTAACTAGGATTAGGAATGAAAAAATTATCAAAAATTGAATACAATAAAATCGTTAAAGCTAAAATATTAAATACAGGTCTATATAACGGTAGATCTGTTGAAGAAGCTGAAAATGACAATGAGTTACTGGATCATTTAAAAGAAATTAAGAACGACTATAAAAAAGGACTCTTAACTGCATTGAACGCAGATACTGAAATGGCACATAACTTTTTAAAATTTGAAGATATAGATGACTATGCAGATATAGAAGATTTATACGGTACATACACAGACAACATGAATGATATTAAAAATCATTTTATATAATACTTATTATTATATCCTTAATTTTTTATCAGTATCTATAATTAAATTTTTTATAGAAGAATTTAATATTTCATATTTTTTATTAAAAGAATTATAATAATTTTTCAATAATTCAGGTTCGTTCTCGTTGAACATTTCAATTAAAATGTCAAGAATAGAACCAAATTGATTAATTTTCTCAAAATGCTCAGCGTCATTGAATTCTAAATTTAATTTTAAATAATAATCTAAAGAATGAAAATAATCTATCGATAGCATTGAAAAATCACGCCTTTTTTGGTTAACTTCTATAATATTATCTTTATAATTTAATATAATTTTTTCAAAGTCACCAGTTTTTTGTTTATCAATACTTTCGAATAATTCTCTAAAATGAACATTAAAATACTCCACTATTTTATTTAATGAATGTAAATCTTTTCGGAATGTTAATAAATCATTTTTCTCTAGGTTTATATTGTATTGTTCTTTCCATGAATGAAAACCTATTATTGCTATAATTGGTGTTAAAACATACGCAGTAGTAGTAATAATAGTGTTAAAGCTGTTGGTATCAAATATACAATTAATTGATTTACCTGCACATATAATAATATATTGAAATAAGCCACATACTAGTAATGTAAATATATACACTAATAAATAGTATCCGATATAGTTTTTTATTTCTTTCATTTGTATCCCATTGAATTGTAAATCAATAAAATTATGCTTTAATTTTATTGTTTAAGTATTGAAGCATCGGAGTTATATTTTCCTTAATTAAATTACCATGAAAATTACTTTCTTTAGATATATGAGTAATAATATCCTTGAATATCATTCTTTCAAGAACAGAAATATCTAAATCTTCATTTAATATTCTAGATCTAGCAGCTTTAATGAATGGTGTAAATATAATGTTTTCTAGATTGTTATTTTTTTCAACTAAATCAATAAATAAAATAGTATTTTGAAATTTTGACAAATTGTTTAAGTATGATGTTATTTTATTTTTATAGATAGAAGCTACAATATCAGATCTATCTTCTTGGTTAAATGTTAGTTCAGGAATGGTTCTTTTTATCTCATTGATATTTGAGGATACATCTTTTAGTAATGTTATTGCTTCTTGGTAGTATATGGTATCAATATTTTTATTATGTTGTTCTTTCCAATCATTAAATAAATATGCGGCAACACCTCCTGCAAAAACAGTAGCCATCCATCCAAACATAGATGAATAAGCAGCACCTTTATCTGTAGCAATGTCTTTAATCTCTACAACGTAAATCCATGTTCCGAGAAGATATGTGAATACCAGCCCTAGTATCAACCAAAATAAAATTAGTACTTTTTTAAGCATAGAATTCCCTTTTTTCATTTGTGCACATTTTACCTGATTAACTATGAAGTATGATATTGTTTAAGAAAGTATTTTGGTCTTAAAAGATGACAAAAACAAGTTGCACAAATGAAAAAGGACATTATTATATTCTGGTTGGTGATAAGCAAAAAAGCCTTTGAAAATGCATGCTCATTTAAATTTACAACCTACTTATAGAGGGTATATAAAAAATTGTGGCAAAGAACAAACGACCCCCCTCCTACGTTAAACGATGAGAAGCATCCAAAGGGGATTTTCATATTTCAAAACATATCAACCAAGTGGGCGAGATGGAATATATTCTTTACCTTCTTCCTCACTTTGTTCTTGTAACTTTCTTTCAAGCATAGAAGGACAGTTTTTTAGATCGTAAGTAAGTTGTGGGTTTTGAGGGTAAATAGTAGTTTCTAATTTATTTTTATAATAGACTTCAATTTTATTAGCATTCGCAAATGCCGAAGTTAATTTATACCAATGTTCAGAATCAGTGTATGTAATTGTATCAATAGTAGGTGTAATAACTTCAGTATCATCAATAACAAAAGATAAATTTATATGTGAATATGTTTTCTCATTAATATCAAGTTCGATCAAATGTATAAAATCTGTTGAACTTGCAGAGTTACACATGACTCTTAAAATCTTATTATCAGAGCTTGAAATCTTATATACATCATATCCTTTTATAGAATGATTTTCCCACATATTAGGAGTAGCATAAGCTGAAGCTATATTTAATGTTGCTAATAATGTGATAATTTTTTTCATTTGATATACTCAATAAATATTAAAAAACCTCTATTAAATTATTTAATAGAGGTGTTGTAAAAACTATTAATCATTTAAACGTGACTTACAGTTTTTTAAACTCTTAATATTATTCATGCTACTTTGTATAGGATTAAAAGTTGTAATTTTTTTATTATTTAAATATACGTCAATTCTTTTAGCAGTAGAAAAACTTGAAGTAATTTTATCCCATTCAACAGATCCAGATACTGTTGATGTTACACCCGTAGGTGTTGAAGGTTTAGAGCCATTGACTAAGAAAGAGAGTGGTTGTTTACTTAAACTATTGCTAATTTGATTATTACCTATATCTACATATACGCCATGATCATACGATTCAGGCATAGCGTATGCACATATAACACGTAGTGTTGTATTTTTTGTATCGCTAATTGCATAAACTAGAACTCCCTTTTCATCAAATTTTTCCCATACATTAGGTACAGCATTTGCGATAGTTGTCATTGATAAAATTGCAAAGCCTAATAACGTTTTTTTCATATATCCCCCTTGTTTATCGTTATATTTTACCTGATAAAGGTCTATAAATATCACTAGCATATAAATATTTTTAGTATTAAAATAACTTCATTAATAGAGCTAATGAGAATATAAGAATGATACTTGTAATTGCCAATCAAAAAGGCGGAGTAGGTAAGACAACACTGGCAACAAACATAGCTGTAGCGTTGAGTAAGAAGGGTTCTACTGTATTAGTAGATGCAGATCCACAACAGTCAGCAATAAAATGGTCAAAGCGTAGAACTGAAAATCCAATTGAGACTGAAGCGCATAAAGGCGATTTAAAGAAAGTTTTGTTAGATCTTCAAAAGAAATATGAATATGTCGTTCTTGACGTAGCAGGACATGACAGCGAAGAGTTTCGTACAGCCCTACAAGTCGGTGATAAATTAATTGTACCAACTCAACCAAGTCAAACAGACGTTGAAGCCCTTCCACACGTTTTGAAAATGTTTAACACATTCCAAAAAGTGAATGAAAAATTAACACCTTATTTAGTGATTAATAAAGCTCCATCAAATACTAAATCAACGGAAGTTGCAGATACCATAGAGCTTCTTCAGACCCTACCAAAATTCAAATTATTAAACGCTGTGATCCGTGATCGTAAGCAATGGCGTGACGCAATGATTCAAGGTTTATCTGTATCTGAAATGAATAGCTCAAAAGCCAAAGATGAATTTAATGAGTTTTTAGTGGAGATCCTATAATGAGTAAGCCAAAAATCAGTTTAGGATTTGATGAAGAAGAGTTAGCTGAAGTTGTTGCTGATGAAGTACTTCCTGAAGCCGATGGTCAACGTGTCGAGTATTCACGTAACCTTTTATACAAATATATTCTGACACCTCATACACAAGACGTTAAGCGTTTCCGTGTAGATCATGGTGGACTAGCTTCTGTACCATTATTTCCTGAAGAGGAAGAAGCACTTAAACATGCTGCTGCTTATAAGGGAATGTCGCTGAATGATTTTATCCGTGAAGCTGCATTAAACCATGCTAAAAGTGTGTTGATGACAGCACATAAGAAAGCTGTAGATGCGAATCCTGATTTAAAAGACAAACCTAATAAATTTGTTGAAATCATGAGTAATCCATTGAATAAGCAAAAAGTGAAATTGACTGAAGAAGAACATTTAGCACTTAGTCAAAAACGGAAAAATGCTAAGAGTAAATGAAGAAAAGCCCTTTTAAATAAGGGCTTTTCAAGTATTACTTCTTCTTTTTTAAATCACTTATTTTTTCACGGTGTGGTAGTACCATACAGGTTGGTATGTAAACGATCGCTAATCCACTCAGTAAAATAATTAGCTTAATTAAAGTATGTTTCAGGTCAATTATGTCTTGGTTCAAAGGTTGGTTTAGTGCAAAAACATAAGTAGCAACGCTAAATCCGAGCATCGTTGATATCATCAGGTAAATGAAATCAATACCTGAAAATATAAGTCTTTTAAGCAACGAATCTAAATTTTGTTCAAAGTTAGTTGCCATCATATTTAGTGTCGTTAGAAATCCAATAATAATAAATACGCCTAATATAGTATTTCCTATGTTTCCTATATTAAAAAACTCTGTATAGACCTTGATATTATTTACGAACAAATTTTCGCTTTCAAAACGATTTGTTCCAATGTATGTACCAAAAAATGTTACAGAACTAATGCAAATAAAGACTAAAAACTCAAATAGAACAAAATTCCAATAAGTCATTTTTTTCAGAGGATAATGAGTATTTGGATTATAAGTGGCAGATATGTTTTGCTGATCATCACTTTGTTTTTCATTATGGTCTATCATTTTTATTACTGTTTAAAAAATAGCACAATGAATTATTTATATTATTAAATCAACCCAATAGCGACTCAATTTGTCGCATAAAAAACCCTGAAACACGAATGTAGCAGGGTGGGCAGGGGGGTTAAGCGACTGGTTGATTAAGAATGTTTGAAGCTTCAGGACGTTTCAGGGTTTTCAGGTAACGTTGGATACGCACATCTTCAAAATTCAATAAAGGTGTGTATGTATCTTTCAATAATTGAATAGTATAGCCTGAACGGTATTTAGCCTTAGCTAAGGCAATATCTTGGAAGCATATGCTTGAACCTTCAGTAAATCCGACAGACTTCAATAAACCATCAATCATTGTTGTTGATACTTGCATATCCTTATTATTTTTAAAACGATCAAAGAATGATTCAATTTCAGGAACGACAACTGACAAAGCACATGCAAGTTTGTATTTGCCTTCCAATGGATTAGTCCCTGCCATTTCAATCATTAAATCACGCATTTCTTTGTAAATTACCTGATCCCATAACAGAGCCAATGCAAGAATACCTGACCATGCTTTGTATGTCGCTTTGTTCACTTCTTTAGGACATACAGTTTCTAGATTTTTAATTAAATCTGCAATGATCTGTTTATTGCCTTCAAGCCATACTTGCTGTTTATAGCGCACACCCATAATTTCAGTTGTGTGGGTATGGTATTCATCATTTTTCAGGTTTTCATCTTTGAATAAATTTTCAAAATGTCCAAGTAATAAGTAATCTTTTTCAACAAGCTTGAATGTATCCCAATGAGCGATAAAGTGGCAGCCTGATTTTACCTTTTCGTGATTTGCAACTTTTGTATCACGAGGATCTTTAGTCGGTACAGAGCAAATTGTTAGGTAAGGCGTGGCAAGCTGTGTATCCTTAATTGCCTTATTGATCAGAGCATCTGCCTTATAATAGTCAAAACTCAACAAGCCAAATGTCTGTGCCAAACGTGCAGGCAGTGGATTCTGTGCAGTACAGCGGATCGGTAATTTAAAAGCACCTGTCCACTTACTTAGGCAAGTTGCCTTAGCAGCCAATACAAAGAATTTTTTATACTTTTCATATGTAAATTCAGGGAGCTGATTCTCTACAACTGCATATGATTCAGTAAACTGTTCAGCAATGTCAACATCTGCTTGTACAGTATCCACCGACCATGTTTCAGGCGTTTCAATAGATCCTTCAGGTTGCTTTAGTTGCTCTTCAGAGCTTTCGTCATCTTCAACCTTGTCATCAACTGGAGTTGTTTTAGTGTCCTTAATAGTTGCTACAGGAGCATCTACAGGAGTTTCGGGATGAGCGTTAAGTAGTTGTTCTTCCATTTGAGCCAACTCAGCTTCAGAATTACCTTCAGCGTAGCCATTTTCGATTGTGAATTTTAGGATTGCGATTTTCTTTTCAAGTTCAGAGATTGCGTATGTCATCTTTGTTTCCCTTTTTTGCTTCAGCGATATTGCTGTGTGATGCAAAGATAGCTAAACTTTTTAACATTCCTTCAAAAGGCTCAATTTGAGCACATGATTATATTATGATCGTATTTGAAAAAATCAGTCCTGATTCAGATGCAGTTAAATTTGATAGTACAGCGACACACAACAATCAAAAGAAAGTGTTTTTCACTTCAGCCGAGCATATTTTTGGATTCTTGCTTTTATTATTTAGAAAGAATTTAGGTTTAAATCAGCAGGAAATGGGAGCAGTTTTAATAAGTGGGCAAAAGCTTTCTAAAACAGGTTATGCAAAACTTGAACGAGCAGAAACAAGAATCAATATTCAAACGCTTTTTGATTTAAGTTGTTTAACTCAAATTAATTTTAGCCACATATTAACTATGTATAATCATTTATTACATACAGTTGGTGAGTCTAAAAGTGAGGTTGGTTTTTCCGAAATGTTAGGGCATTATCGTATTGGTAATATTTCAAGCCAGACTACATTTAAAAAAATTGGTTCTATTAAAAGTACATATTCTGCTAAATATGACTGTTATATTGATGTGATTGGTCAGAAGAATATTGACTTAATTAATAATGATATTAACCGTCTTATTAATGATGCAGTACGTGAACATATTAAAATACGTGCAGATGCTATTATTAATGAAGATCTGTATCGGAGTGAATATACTATTCAAACGAGTCTGATTGACCATGAAGCTCTTGCCTTATTAAAAGTACAGTATGACCAAGAACCTAAATGGGTACGTAGAGAGTATTCTTTCGAGCGGTATGATGAACTGATTAGTATGGGAGTGGATATTCATACGACAGTTATATGGAACTTAACATGCGAATGATTGTAAAGTTATGTATCTATTTAACATAATAGAGCTTATGCGAAATGTAATTACATTACAACTAGTCATAATTTTAAATATCAATGACTTAAAAATTTAGTCATGACTGTAATGTTGTGGCTTTTTTATGTTCCACAGTTTTTTAGAAAATTTGACAGCTTTTTGATACTTTATGCCAATCAATTTCAGCTAATTTAGTTTCATGCCCTTTTATATTGTAAAGTTATGTTATTTTTTATCCACATAGGTTTTAAGACTTTTTCTTTGCTCATTTAGTTCATCAAGCATTGTTTGGTTAATTCTTGAAACAGCATTATTTACAGCAAAATAGAGAGCTTCATCTTCGGAAGCTGAAGTTCTTGCTAATTTATAACCAAGATAGCTTTGATAGGTTCGGGAAGTCAGTCTTAGTCCTTGATCTTCAACTTCATTTGCTGAAAGTCGAGCAGTAGCAGTGGCAATAGCAATAGCAGTATCTTGAGAATATGCAATTGTTGTTTCTCCTTCAATATAGATACTAGCGTTAGCTGCTCTTAATTCTCGACAAAAGTTGTCATAATCATAAAATGATAATTCTTTATTATTTAGTAATTTAAGGATTCTTTGGTCAGCTTGGATATTCAAATCGCATTTATCTTTTGCAAATACTACTGCTGACATACTGAATAAGATTGGTATTAGACTAGCACAAATAATTTTATTCATTTTTAAGACCTAATTGACTGTTTATTTTTTTAATATATTACAGTATTGCTTAGATAATACTATCAATATAGGTGCTGCATTTCAGGTCGGACTCATTGTTTTTTTGATATTAATCGCTTTTCCCTGCTGTGATTACAGGGAAAAATTAATGCCAAGTTTGCAAGTATAAATTCAGAATAAATAATTTTATTAGTGCTTAAGCTGTATTTAGCCTAAGCAATTAAGAAATTTGATATGCCCAATGCTAAAATGACTTCTTTCAATATGTAATTTTATGCTTGTTATTGTTATATTAGTATCATTAAAACAAAGGCATATCGTTATGAATAATAAAATATTAAAAGATAAGGCTCATACATATCTTTTGGGAAGTTTGTCAGGAATACGTTCACAAATTGATAGAGGAAATAATCCTAAATACATTTTTGATGCATTGAGAGAAATTCAAATTCAAGCTGATTTTGCAAACTATTTAAGTCTAATTTCAGAAGATGAGTATTTAGAACTTAAAGAAAAATGGTATCACTATTCTGAATTGTTAAAAAATCTTTATTAGAATGAAAAGAATAGACTGATTAAAAATAACAAATGTTTAACTTGCCTTTTATATTAGGCTTCAAATAATATTCTGCTTTATGAAGTGGAGGGTTTGAAATGTTGTTTTATTTACTTGGTGATATTGAACGTCTTGTAGCAGAAGATGAAAATGAGTATAAATACGTTCGAGGTGATGGAGTATTGATGCAATCATCACCTGAAAACCCTTATGGTGATAATGAATTAGCTTCTCCTAGACCAGTTCATGACATTATGAATGCCTTGAGTGATGTTAGTTTTGCTGATTTATTAGTACTAATTGCGAATGATGAAACTAATTTTGATTACTATCCTTTGACATTGCAATCTTATCAAGATCCGACAACTGGTAATCTTGTAGCGTATGAACCACAAGAAAGAATAGATTTAAGAGTGCGTCTTACAGAATTGTTATCTAACCCTAATTTTCGATATGGGCAGATATAAAAAAGCCCCTACTTTTTAAGGTAAGAGCTTCTTCATTTATTCGTAGTGATAACGGCAAGATATTACTGTTATCGCTGCATCTGTAACGTCATAGACTAGTCGATTTTTTTCATCTATTCGTCTGCTCCATAACCCTGATAAATCACCGAGTAATGGTTCAGGTTTTCCAATGCCTTCAAAAGGCGTACGTTGACATTCCTTTATTAGGTTATTGATTCTCTTGAGAGTCTTTTTATCTTGGCTTTGCCAATATACATAATCATCCCAAGCTGAAGGGGTAAAGCTAGTCTTCCGTTTCATCTAAAAGTTCTCTTTCGATTGCTTTAGATGCACGAAACTCTGCAATTGATTTTGCAAGGTGTGCTGCATTCTTCGGAGAAGACATTAAATGCAATGTTTCCATTACACTGTTGTAATAGTCTTGACCCATTACAACGGCATGTTGACCTTCTTTGCGAGTAATAACAGCTACATCTGCATCATCAATAACTGTATCTAAAACGGATTTTAGATTGTTACGTGCATCAGTATATGTAAATACTTGCATGAAAACTCCATTATCTGCTAGGCGAGAGTTTTATAGAAAAATACAATTTCTTGTATATACTTAATGTACAGTATTCTGTACATGTAGTAAAGCCCCCTACTCGATTAAAAGTAAGGGCTGGAGTACAAACGAGAGCTTACTCCCTCATCGAGGGTACTGTTTGAATGGTAGTTGCCAATGTGGAGCATCTTTAAAAGATTTCCAATCCCCACCCCATTCAATCGGTATCTTAAGTTCTTTAGCAGCTTGTTTCATGGCTGTTTCAATGATGTAGTAGTATTTCCAATCCCAAGAAACGGTACCTTTCTTATCTACAATGATCCAAGCAGCGAGATCAATTGCATGACCTGTTAAATGTCTGCTGTTAATTGTTGTTGTTTTCTTTTCTTTTAAAAGTTGAGCTTGTCTTTCTTTAGTTCTAAGTCCTTCAGTTATTGTGAAATCGCATTCAGTGATTTCAATTGCACGTTTAACTACTTTTACTAGATCGGGATGTACACCATCCAATTTAGACAAGCTCTTTTGACTGAGCTTGTATGTCATTATTTTTCTTATTCTTTATTTAATTTTATATTTTTAATGTTTTTATTGAGTTTTCGTTTTAAATATTTGATAACTAATTCAGATCCTAAAGTTCCTAGCATTGCTGCTGCACCGACTACTGCAATAGTAGGTACAGAAGCCCAAATTAGGATTGATCCTGCCATTAAAGATGTAAAGCCGTTGAGAACAGCTTTAGCACCAATAACCTTCCAAGAGTCTTGATCTGAAGTTGCAATAGATTTAGCTAAATAGATAGTAAATCCAATACCAAATAAAAATACGGATAAGTAAATATCGCCTGTATTCATTATTTTCTTCTTAAATTGAAGCAAGAATAAACATGATGAGTTCTTCATAACGAACTGCATATCTATCCCCTGCTTCTATGCCTTTTATAGTTTTTGTTATAGCTTCAGTAATGATATTTCCTTCTTCATCGTATGTTTCAGGCTCAATTGTAATTATGTGGTCTTCTGTCGCTTCCCACGAATCATGGCAAATAAAGCCGTATTCTTTCCAATCTAAACCATGATCAGTCATGATTTGAACAATTTGTTGAGCTTTAACACCTACATGCCATCTAGCATCTGTTCCTTTTAGTTCGATTGCATCTTTAAATTTATAAATACAAATACTTGCTTTGATTTTTAAAGCAGCGGCTTTCTCTACTTCAGCCAATGATCGAAACTGTTCTTTATATCGTTCATCTGAAGTTTGGATAACAGAATTAGTTGAGTAAATATCACCCCATCTTTGAGTTGCAGTTCCAAGCTTCACAGACCCATCCGAATTAGATCGAACAGAAGGAGAACCACCAAAAACAGTATCTTTTTCTGCTGAATTCCAAATCATAGATTGAGTTGGATTATTGCTAATAACAAAGCCACCATTTGTCCCATTATTACTCATAAGTACAAGATCAGTGCCTGTAGAAACAAGCTTCGGTGTATAAATTTCTTGTTTTGCTCGAACTGTCCCTGCTGCCATAATGCTATTAAACATTTCAATGTGTTGTGGAATATTAATTGTAGAATCAGCCCAAATTTGTGGATCACCATTTGTAGTGATACGCATAAATAATTGTTTATTATGTGGTCTGCTACTCACTGAAAGAATTGGATTATATTCAGCAATATCTGACTCAACATTGAATCGACCAATTGCTTTGGTAATAATACGTGCGCCTGTACCCATGATACTTGGCTTAATTGAGTTAATTGGACTGATACCAAACATACCCAAATCGTAAGAGTAGTTTTCATATAAGCGATTACAAGCTTCTGCTGTTAAACCAAAAAACTCATTTCCTTGATTTTCGATCATGTGATTAGGATAAATTTTAGGTACATAGATGACTGAGCCGTTGCCTGTTGTATTTCCAACAAATTCAGCACTACCACCAAAAACTTTAAGCGTTTCACAACATTCTAATCTAAACATATAGTCACCACCGACTTGTCTAGGATTGAATATGTTGTATCGGGTATTTTGGTTATTTAAAGCTAAATCATTTCCTGCAAATTGGAAACCAACTATCGTACTCATAAAAATTGGATTAATAATTTCATTGTAATAAGCCCCTGCTGCTGAATTAGTAACAGGTGTGGTACGTGTTGGTTGTGCCTTAAATGCGACTGCTAAGTATTCCGCTGTATAGTTTTCAAGTTTACAGAAGCATGTTCCTCCTTTAATTTCAGGAGTTAATGAACCAAATAGCACACCTAGAACATTTGAAGTACTATTATCACCATGAATATGAAGACTTTTTATATGAACATGATTTCGATTTACGACAAAACAAGTAATACTACTAGCCGTTGGAATTATTTTTGAACCTGTAAAATCTACAGTGATTTTATTTTGTTCAGTAACGTAGGCTTCAGTACCTGTCATAATTACAGGAGATTTAAAATAATAAACTACACCTTCACGCCCCACTGAAATAGAGCCATTTACTTTCGTTTGTAGATAGTTAATTGCTTTTTGAATACCTACAGCATCATCAATAGAACGATCATTTCCGACCACACCAAAATCTTCAAATGTGAGTTTAGTATATTGTCTTTTCCAACGACCTGTTGTGATGTTTATAACTTTAAAGACTGTCCCACTGTTGTCTGCTTCTATGCTTGTTGCATCCCAATAGAACGTACCACCGCCTGTAGAGTTGTCACTGTAATAGCTACTGACTGTGACTAGCTCTTTATGTTTATTGCTTTTAGTTGTTCTTAACTCATCAATACTTTGTAAGTTTTTAACTACTTTTTGATTGAGTTGTCTTTGTGATTCACCTGATTCAGTGATAACAATATTATCTGTTACACCATCAAATATTGAAGGATTAGTATTGTTCATTCTTAACATGAAGTCTGTATAAGCTCTTGAAGAAAGAGCCACTTCATTGTCCCCATTTATACGTTTTACTATTTCTTGTTCTAATGATTTGAACAGCACACTAATATCAAAATCGTTGCTGTTAATTTGTTTTTGTAGGTTTTGATCGCCTAAGATTCTTTTTGAAATTTCTTGGGTTAATCTGAGTTCTAAAGCTTTATCACCGCTAATTCGATCTTGTATTTCTTTTGATAAACGTAAAGCTAACACACTATCTACATATCCAAGTTCTTGTAACTTTCTCCAAATTCGATCAATGTCATAATTTAAAGTTTCAGGTCTGAATGAATTGTTATAAGTAGCATAAGTAATAGATCGTTCAGCACTTGTAATGCGTTCTATTTCGATTATGCTGCCTTGACTTGGGGCTACATTAAACAAAATTGAATTAGTTGTATTGTCATATACATAACTATCTCTACTAACAAGTAAACTGTCTTCTTTTACTGTAAAGTTATCTTTTCCATCTACATAGAAAGAAAGCGTAAATGTTATATCTCCACCATTTGCCGTAAAGCTCTGATAAGGAATCTGATTTTCTACTGTCATTGTTATTTTTATACCTAATATTAGTATTTTTATTTTTGTTATATTGACTCTATTAATAGAGCTATTAATTAAAAATCTAGTTTCATTTCTGATACTTGATTTGATCTCATCCAGTTGTTGTTTTGGTTATAGCTTGGATAGTTGCTATGTCTACCGATTAAGATTGGCTCTGCTGATATAGCTCCTGCTAAAGCATCTATATAGTCATCTTTCTGATTAGTGATAGATGGATCATATAAGCGCATTTCTTTGACTTGTGGACTATCAGATCCATTCAGTTTTAATACAGATTCATGTGCATATAAAAAGCCTGAAAGTAGTGGAGCTTCTATCGCTTCTATGATCCTTTTGTTCTTATTTTGGGATTCATGTCTTTCTATGACACCACAATAAATATTACGTTTCTTGAGTACAGATCTCAGTATTGTTCCAACATGACCGCCTATTCCGTTACTTTCGATTATGATGTTAGGCAACTTAAATTCTTCTATAAGGTTAGCTAATTGCCACATTTGACCGCCTTCTATGAATTGACCTTGATCATCTGTCACAGCGACTTCACCAAGTAAAGCGATTGATCTATGCCAATATAAACGTCCTTGTTCGTCTTGAAGCACTAATGCAACAGCCGATACATCTGATTTAGTTTTACCTGAACTGGGATCTAATTTTAGAGTTGCTGAAGTAATACGTTTATCACCAAGCATCATCATGGTATGACCATTGGCTTGTTTCCAAGTTACTTCTTCTTTATAAGAAATGAGCCTATTAGGATCTAAGCGAATCTCATTGATTGCTTTATTGTGCATCTGGTATTGAGAATCCCATTCGCCAAGCGTTCCACATTCCTTTCTACGTTGTTCCATTGTTTCAGGTATGAATCTTTCACCCCATAAAGCATCTGAATAGCAGTCGATTAAGGTATGACGTTCTCTTAAATGAATAATGTAATCTGTGTCAGATTGAGTAATTGTATAGTCATCAAAGTCTTTTAAAAGCTTGGCATGTGTACTAATACCACTAAAAATATAGATCGGTTTAAATGTCGTTCTAATTTCTAGAGAGCCTGAAGTGAATCGAGCTTCTTTCTCAAAACATTTCAGAACTAAATGATCAGCTCCTGCTTCAATTAAAGCTGAATATAAACTTTCTTGAGTATGTGGCGTACCGACAAATAATCGTTGCCCTTTTGGAATAAGGATATGGATCTGTTCTGACAATCTATGTCTAAGCTTTTCCCTTGCTTCAGGCGTAGATGTGGTATCAGGTACTTCAGTATCATCATTAACAATCAGTGTTGCCCTTGCACCTGTCACGTTAGATAGGATACCTCTACAATGGATTGAACCATGCTTAACGTCTGTTGAGCCTTTCACCCACCATTTACGTGTTTCTCCACGTTCTTTTTGACAATTCCAAGCTAAAGGATTTTGTTCAAGCATCTGAGCTGTGCCACGACTTGTTTTATTGGAATCTGCATCTGTAGCCGATTGAGCTAAGATAAGTTCATCTTGATTTCTATAAAGTCTGTAGGCGTTATATATTTCGAGTAAGGTTGATTTACCGTGTCCTCTAGGCATCATAAGAACGCCTAAAGATCCAAAGTTATCTAGGAAGTCACATACAGTTAAATGAAAGTCTGGAACTGTCCATTTCTGTGTATGTGCAAAAACAAGATAAAATTCAGCAAACGAAGCCTTTTTATTAAGCTTCTTTGCCATCCTGTTTAGTACCCTTACGTTTAGACAAATCCTTTTTAGCTGAAGCTAATAATTTAGCTGCTAAAGCTTCTTGTCGTTTTTCTTCTTCTTCAGTTGTGTCTGTATTAGTTTGTTTTACTGTTAATAGTTGTTCGATACGTGCTGCAATAGCTAAGGTTTGATTAGCCGATTTATACAACCAAAAGGCATCGCCTCGACCTACTTTTGTTTCTTTATCACATCCGTTTGCACGTTCAACAAGGTCTACTGTATCAAGCAGTGTCATGTCTTGAACTCTTAAAAGCTCAGACTTATATTCTTCAATTTTGCTCATATTTATAATTATTATATTAGTTCTATTATTAGCTCTATTTGTTATTGTATTAAAAAAGCTACTCAAGTAGCCTTCATATAATTGTGTTAGTTATCCCAACCATTTTTACCTTCGATATATAACAGGACAGCTAAACCTTGACCGAATATACGTTCATTTGCTGCACCTTTACCACCGCCATCATAATAAACAGCATCTCCTGCTTCTGAGAGACTTATACTTTTATCTTGAGATAGACTAAAACCTTTATTTAAGCCATAGCCATCACCCTGTCGAGCTTGATCTTTTATATCAAAACCATGATAACGATAGTTATTTGGAATGGCTTGCCATTGTTTTGCTAAGGCTGTAAACGCATTACATTTTACATTACCTTTACATGCAGCAACTTTAGGTGCTGAAGATGGATTATTATAAACTTTCATCATTTCAGGTAAGCCAGCAAAACTTGAAGTACTAATTATGACGGAAAAGGCTAAAAGTAATTTTTTCATGTTTCTTATCTCTACAATATTAAAACGAATTAGTTCGATTAAAATTTAAAAATTAGTATGTATTCCATCCATTTCTTTGTTCGATGAATAGGAGTACAGCTAATCCTCTTGCATAAATGTATTTATCATTAGGGTTGGTATTTTTTCCATAAATAGCCTTTCCTGCTTTTAGTATTTTTTTAGAATGATCTCTATAAAGCCAGATTTCATCATCTAACTTTTTTCCTTCTCCTTGATCAGCATATTCTAATAACATTGGATAGTTATTTTTAATAGCTAATCTTAGACTTGGGTAGCTGTTTGCAAGACTAACAAATGCATTACAGTTAATATTCCCCTTACATCTTGGTATTTTTTCATTAATTTGAGGATTATTATATAAAGCCATAGTCTCTATCAAGGCAAATGAAGGTGTACTAATAGTCAATGCTAATAGTAATAAAAATATTTTTTTCATGCTAACTTCTTATAAAGTGGTACTTTTTATTTTATCATTATTTGTTATTTATCTATCATTTCAGGTATACGAATATTTTCATTATTCATGTCCCACCAAAAACTATTACCATACCCTTCTAGCCTACGTTGCTTTTTATCTCTGTAGTTTGAATCAGCTAAATCTTGCATTTCTGCTATTACAAGTCGATCAAATATCAAGCGTGTATACCATAGATTTTGGAAAGGAATATTATTCTTCACTGTATTGATTGCTTCAGCTCCATAGTTCGATTCACGTTCATCTAAGAACTGTTTACCACCTCCAGTAACCATTGTGCCTACAGATATTATATCTTTTGCAGCAGCAGGAATAATCCAATCTTTTAATGTTCGATCTGTTGGATCTGCACTTGCTGAAACTGCATCTGCTAAGAAGCTTGCTGAACCGCCTTTTACTATAGATTTAAGAAAAAAATCTACAGTTGTGGGATCTTCTAAATCTTTACCATTAGTCAGATTTTGGATCTGAGTAACAATAGCCCCCATAACAGTTGTATAAGCAAATAGTTTAGCGAGATATACAAACTTCTCTTGTGGTGTACCTTGAGCCATAGCTCTAGTCCATTGACGAGTCACCATAGCAAGCGGAAATTGTTTGAACTGAAAGAAGAAGCGAGTTAATTCATTACTCATTGTTCCACGTTCACGACCAAGCCCCATTATCGTTGTTTCTCTTGCACCGACTTCCAAAACTGAAGCATTCGTTTCAGTGTAAACATAGTTCATATATTTATTGGCTAATTGTTCTTTTAATTTATAAGCTTCATTAGCAAGTTGTTCAGGCGTGTAGCTATCACGTTTGAATTGGAAATGGGTAAGAATTACATCATCTGACAAACCGTATATATCTTTATTAGTGACAAGTTTTTCACCGCTAGGCGTTTCTGTTCTAGTGATGACTTTAAAAGCATTCCAATCAGCTTCTTTGATACCACCACCTTCAAGCATGTGTCTGTCTTTATCACCTAATTCAATCCATTTTTTATTTGTATTAAGACTAGATACATGGTGCATAAGTGAAACACCAAATGCTCTTTTAGCTGAAGCTGTAATATGGTTTAAGCCTGAGGCTCTAATCAAAGCATTGGCTATTTTTCTTGTTTTAGTATTGGCTGAAGCGAGCTTAGTTGAAGCTGATGCAATGTCATCATCGCCAAATCGAACTAAAGCATTACTCATTTCACGTACACCAAGCCCTATTGATATAGCAAAATCTCTGTCTTCTTTATTCTTAAACTGTTTTAAGTGTTGTCCAAAAACTTTGCTGTAAGCCATACCATGCATTTCTGAGTTGAGCTTTATTGTTGCTTGATCTGAAAATGCTGTAATAAAAGCTGAACCCATCTTGGTAGCTACAGTCCAACTTCTTAACATACCGCCCACTTGAGAAAGGTTATTGTCAATTGGAAGAGCTTGTCCTGACAATTCGTCATAATGACGTTCAGCTAATCTTGCCTGTTTCTGAATCTTTCTATGATCATTTATATATCTTGAATCCTGCATCATGTCATTGAGTAATGTATGAGCTAAATTCTTCACTGTCTTTTCAGGATTAGAACCGAAAGTTTGCATTAAGCCTATTTCGGTACTCATACGTCTAACATGGTTAGATAGTAAGTCGTGGAAGTTTACTTCACCAAATTCTTCTTGATACTTGACCCAATCATCTGCTGATTTAAAGTGTACTTCTCGTGTGTGTTGATGCAGATTTTGCATATTCACACCGACTGGAAATTCTGAAGCTGACTGTACGTTATGTATCTGAATTGCTTCTTTATTGTGACCTTCTGATCGAATCGTTTCATTCACAGCTCTGAGTACATCTTTGACTTCTGATTCATTCATTAATAAACCATTTTCATGTCGGTACTTAGAACGGTCTACCATCGGAAAGACATAATTGACCCATTCATCTTTAGATTTACTAATGACTTTGTAAAATGAATGAGATTGTGGAAGTCCAAAATTTGCAAGTTTAGCGATGTGACCGCCATAAATATTGTAGTGCTGTCTAAGCTGTTCAAGTACATCTGTCACAGACTTAGCCATAGCCGAGATTTCAGTATCACCTGAAGGCTTTCCGAATATCTCTTTAACCAACAATTTAACTTTATCGCCATCGAGTAAGAAGCCTAAATTTTTTTGAGTCTTTCCAAATACATCAGCTAAAGCACCCATGTAGCGTACTTCTATAGCCTGTATATTATGTTCTACGGATTGGATACCTGATTGATCAGTGAACATGACCAGTTTACGGTTAAGAGCTTCTAATGGATTGAGTTTTGAATGGGAAGTCAGTTCAGCCATTAAGTTTTCTCTAATTTGAAGATCATTGACCAGATTCGTGACTTCTTTAATATGTTGATTGGTATAGTTTTCTATAGCTCGATCGGCAATTGCTTCAGCTCTTTCTTCATCTGACATTGACTTCCATTTCTTAATATCTTCAGCAGGAAGTTCTTTGCTTGCTTTGATAAATTGTTGTTCTAATAAATCGGCTTCTATATCTGTTACTTTACGTCCTAGAACTGTTTCTACAGCACTTCTACATTGGTCTTTCATTCAATTCTCTTATTATTTTTATACTACGTTTTTCAATGCACATTTGGCTAATGTGGACATAGCTTGAGTCATCATTGTGATATTGTCTTGTTCTCTCTGAAGCTTGGCTTTCCATTGCGCTGCATTCAGATCTTCACCTGTACGTTTAGATGAAATAACGGTATTAGGGTTAGCTTCTAACTTGGCTATAGCTTCATGCCCTTTTGGGATCTGTGATAAATATCCATAATTATTCGTATCAAAAATACGATTAAGAGCTGTATCTAGTTCCTTATTGCCTTTATCGTTCACAAAATCAGATTTATTTAGTCGTCCTACGTGAATATTAGAAGTTTTTCCTGCACCATCTATCGTCCTAGACAAGTACGTGCCTCTATATTTAAGTTCTTGTACTGTATTTCCATGTTCATCTTTAAATGATCGGCTCATTTCTTTTCGATATTTACCTTCTTCAAACCTTTGAACTTCTTTCCAAGCCGTTGTATTTGAGTCGTCAGGTTTAAATTTTTTCTGATGTTCAGAACTGAATACATCATATTTAACTTTGACACCTTGTGCTGTATGTGGAACAGGTGTTGTGACTGAAGTATCCATTAAATCATCTAATATTTTAGATATGTCAGCATAATCATGAGGCGTTAATAGGTCTTTAGATTGGATTGGAGCTGTATCAAATTGATGTATGTCCATACTTTCAAAGATCGTCTGTAATGAGTCTTCATCTATAATTTTAGATCGGCTATCGAATGTTGCTAAATCAAAATCATCTACTTTCACATGAGGTACTGATTCATTCAAATCTGTTCTGTGAATCGTATCGTCTAAGCTGTCTAAATTTTTAGTCGGTATTGAAGCGTGTTCTGTTGTCGATTCATCTAAAACAGTGTGTGTAGAAGTGGGTTCACCATCCACCATATTTGAGTATTTATTGGCTGTTACTTCATGTGCTTTCCAATCAAAACTATCACCACTTCTTAACTTAGTCTGCCCTCTAGCCCATCCGATAATTGTACCTTTACCACCTAAAGCAGCTCTTGCTTCTTCATTACTTATATTCTTTTCATCAAGGAAGGATTGTTTCCATTTTGGATTAGCTTCAATCTCTTTTCTAAGAAATATAAACTGCTCTTTTAAAGCTTCATTGGTGCGTTTAAATGTTCCATCTGCATTGACTAAACCCTTAGCTTGCATGTGTGCATTTAAAGCAATTAAGCGACTCCCCTGCCAACTAAAA
Organism: Acinetobacter sp. 1207_04; assembly: GCF_052850415.1. NCBI lineage: Bacteria > Pseudomonadati > Pseudomonadota > Gammaproteobacteria > Moraxellales > Moraxellaceae > Acinetobacter > Acinetobacter sp. 1207_04. The sequence goes on from NZ_VXCQ01000022.1 coordinate 34,167, forward strand.
ATACCTTTATTGGTTAATTTGTTTGCCTGATCAGAATGAGTACCAAACATTGTATTAAGGTTATAACCATTCTCACGACCTAACTCACCAACTAAAGCTCTAGCTTGAGAAGCTGTAAATCCTGCTTGTTGAGCAATGTGATATGTGTCTTTAACCCTTATCGTATGATCCTGAGATACATTAGATTTGATATTAAAATTAGATGGTATTGATTGTTTAGTAGTTGAGTCAGTATTTATTTTAGCTGTTTTATTAGAGCTATTATTGTTTTGAATATATGTCCTAACATCTTGAAGCGTTTTAAGTTGTCCACCTGTCGCTTCAGATATATTGATACGTTCACCTTTCATAATCTGATCTACTGCCTGATTAATATTGGCTTCATGTTGCATTATATCTGTCATGGTATTGGTATGAGTCGGACTACTTTGTAGGTCTGTATTTGCTATCGCTTGATCAACTGCATCATAAGCTTTTGCTTCAGCTTCATGGACTTGCGCTTGTGTAGCATGAGGATCTGATCTTAATCGTCCCAAAGTAAAGAAGGCTGATCCAATACTAAGATTCATTGCGATCATTGTCGGATCAGTCGCCATTTCTTTATACATCTGACCTTGCTTTTCATAACCTTTAGAGTTGAGATATGTACCTTCTAAATAAGTCATACCTTGTCCTGCAATTGTAGGAGCGATTACCGTTGCTCCAAAGTCAGTTAAAGGTTTTCTAAATACATTGGCTATTGGCAATCCTGCTAATACAGCGTTCGTTGCACCATAAATATTAGAAGCTATATCCGCTGTATCCTGATCGACACCCATTTGCTGAGTCAGTCTAGTATGTTCTGTTGAACGTGTACCAATACCAACTGCTCCTGCTACACCTAATGCTCCTAAAGGTGACCCGACTACCCCTGCTGATACAACTTCTGAAATACCTGAAGCGATATGCCCTGCTATACCTTGTCCTTTAGGTGTAAGAGCTTCATTAGCTTGATGCATACGTCTATCGCCAACTTCATCACCTTCAACTAATCGGCTGATACCATTTGATACGGATAGAACACCTTTTGCTGTTCCTGATACTGTACCTAAAACTATGTCTGAAGCTGTACCACTTTTATAGGGTTTAATGTCTGTTGCTTTTGATTGGTCAAAAGCTAAATCCTGATCTGTAATATCGTTGCTTAATATGCCCATATCATCCTTATTTTTATTAAATTTGTTTTGGAGGAATCGCTATAAAGTAGTCTTTTCCTGTTTTAGGATTTTTAAATACTTTGCCGTTTGGCTGAACAAACTCAAATAGATGGTTATAGCCTTGTTTACGTCTAATCGCATAGTCATCTATAACACCACTCATGTCATAAACGATACCTGTTTCTTTTCTAAATGTTGTTCTGAAATGATCTTCTAAATAATCTCTAAAACTCTCTTGAGAATAGCCATAAGGCATGAAGACAGAATTGGTATTCTTTCCAAATGACTGTTTATATGTTCCACCTGTTGCTATGTTAAATGCTCTTTTAGCTAAGTCTTTATTGATGAGAGGCTTACTATTTTCATCTACTTTTATTAGTGACGGGTCTCGTTTAGCAAGTCCGATATAAATTGAATAAGCCATGTGTCCATAAGCGGAATGTTCATTAGAACCTGATGCAACTGCATTTCCAAATTCAGATTGAATCTGATTATAGAAAACTTGTTCATTAGCAAGGAGCTTATCTTGTTGCCTATTAATGGATTCTTTCCCTTCTAGTGCTACATCTGCTGCTTGAATATTCGTCCCATTTAATCGGATACCCATTTTATTCAGGTTAGCAATACCAACATAATCATAAGCGTTCTTCTCCCCTGCAATCAGTGAGAAGTATTCTTTTTGAGCTTCTTTACTATCTCCTGCCATATTAGTCAGATCAGTAAGCATCGCTCGTTGTTTTTGTGGTGAAGCATCATGGTATCTATCACCAAACGCTTTACGTTCTGTTGTATTCCATTGGATAAGTGAGCCAACTCCACCATTCTTTGTCTTTTGATCTAACAACATTTGAGTTGTAATTTGAGCTTGTTTGAAATCAATATTACCTGTCCCAATCTGTTCAGGAGTGACTGTATACAACTTAGTTCCTGTCTGAGATTGAATCTGCCCTACTGGATCATTATTAGCCCTAGTTTTAGAAGCGTTCGATATACCTTGATACATGCTCAATTGCTTTTGAAGTAAAGATGCATCGGATTGTGGTGTATTTTCTAATTGAGTGGTCAGGTTTGAGATAGTACGTTCTTGTTCAAGTGGCGATAGTTTTCTAAACTTTTGAGCATCTTTATTTAGTGCTAAATCCTCTCTAACTTGAGCTTCATATTCAGTTCCTGTAACTTTTGCTAATACAGCATCTGTGCGTTCTGCTGAAATTGGATAACCTGTATAAGCATCTGTTCTCAAATCGTTAGCAAGTTGTTTAGCTTCATTGTTTACTTTAGTTTGAGCAATTTCATTAGCTTTATTAATACGGTCAATGGCTGAATCAATTTGTGCTTTATAAGCATCTCTAGTTTCAACTTTCATGTGAGGAAAAATACGATCTACATCATCTCTAACTTTAGTTAAACCTTCTACATCGGCTTTATTTTCTAAGGCATTAAGAACACCTTTTCCATCTGATAGATCTCGTCTTTGATTCCATTCTTCTAAGGATTTAGTACGTTGTTCAGGTGTGAGTACAGGATTACGTTCAATTGTATTTCTAATTAAGGCTAAAGCTTGTTCTCTATTCTCTATTTTAAGTGTTGCTTCACCAACTTGTTCAAAGTCTGCATTTATAGCTCGTTTTTCAACTTCATAAGCGAGTGGCTTAACATTGGCTTCAGAATCAAAATACATTTTTTCAGTGTAGTAGTTGAACTTATCATGTTTGATATTCGGTAAAGTTTGACGATAAGTTTCAGATAACTCATCTGACTTCTTTCTTAAATAAGCTTTAGCAGTACCTTCATTCAATTCACCTGTAATTAACTTATTCTTTGTGTCTGTGACTACGTCTGTATAGTCAGAGCCATACTTAGCAGCTTGGGTATTAAAGAAATATTCGTCTTTTTCATCTTGAATCTTCTGAGCTTCATTCAATTTAGTTGCTGATACTTGTTGCCCGATTTGTCCAATATTATTTATAGCTTGAGCGATATGCCCTGCACCTGTATCTAATACTCTTCCTGCTTGAGCTTGTGGCATAAGATTGCCAAAATTTCCCATTGGTATTTGTGCCAAAATTAAGCCCACCCTGAAGGATTTTGTTTTAATCTACTTGTATCCATTGCTAAAGCATTCGATGGAATTGAATTAATGGATTGAGTTGTTGTTTTACTAAACGTATTTTTAGGTAGATTACCAAATGCACTTAAAGCTGAAGACGCAGTATTTAGTACGCCTGATACCGTTGCATTCTTGGCTTGTAAGTTGAAGTTGTTAGCATCTATTTTATATTGATTAGACTGGTTCTTAGCGTTAAAGAAAGTTGTCCATGCATCTTGTGAAACATTTTTATTAATATCATCTTCAATTACATCTACAACTGTATTGTCAGCATTCAAATCTAATCCATTACTTGCCATTTGAGCTTGTGCTGCACTTGACTGTTTTCTTCCTAATGCTCTAATTCTTTCACTTTCGACTCTTCCCTGACTTTCTGCTAACTCTGCATTTTGCTCTGCTTGTTTAGATTGTGCCTTAGCCGATTGTCGAGCTGAATATGCACCATAAGCTGTCCCTGCAACGGCTAAAGCTGTAGATGCAATTTGAGCAATAGCCATTGCCCCTGCTGCTGCTGCCATATCGTTTTACCTCTATTTATTATTATTTTTGTGTTAGAGCTTCATTTCAAGAAACGAACCTGTATGTTCAAATCCCATTTTCTTGTAGAAGTTTATTGTTTTATCTGTGTCGATCTTGGTTGCTGTACCACACTGAATTACTGTAGCTCCTGCTTCTTTTGCCCATTCAATAAAGGCTTTGACAAGTAAGTAAGCTGACTTACCACCTCTATTGTTAGAGCTAACAAATAAACAATAATCAAAAGCCATAAGGCTTGTAGAACTAAACCATTCTTTAGTAATACCACCTACAAAACCACCTAATATTGTTCCTGATTCATCTTTGCAAACCAACACACATCCTTGTGATGGGTAGCAGATTAGATATTGAAGATGGGTTTTAACTGTTTCTATATCCATTGGACGTTGTGAGTATGTTTCTGATTCTTGCCAAAAGGTTGAAGCTAATTCTAATAGTGTTGGTACATCTGAAATCTTTGCATGTTCTATTGTATACATTATTCCTCTTTATATATATTTTCATAAAAAAAATCTAAATCTTCTGTACCAGAATAATGAAACCCTCCTCCCATTACTGAAGTTGCTTCAAGAAATCCTAAGCTTACTAATTCATAACTTAATAATTTAGATCTTTCCGCTCCTAGTGATTTTTTACCTTGAAATTCAGTTTTGACTATTTGATATTGATCATAACTATCCTTAATTTGTTCTAAAAGATAAGATGTTAATTTTGGTATAATATGTATATATTTTAGAAACTTAATTCTTTCTATCCTTTTTTTATCATATAAAATTGCCAATTTAGCAATCATTTTGGCATGTAGTTTTAAATAACTTTCTTCTATCGCATTAAGAATTTCCATACCCATTTCTATATTATTTTTATCTTTATATATCTTTAATATAGCACCCTCTTCTATTCTTTCACATTCTTCTACAAATATAAAAAATTGGGCTTCTCTCCTTTTAACGCCAATATTTTGATAAGCTGAACATCCTGCTTTAAGCACAGATACAATAGGAATAGCTTTCGCTATCTCTTCAAGAACCGAGTCCGTTACAGATAAATAAACACTTTTTCCCAAGTTTTCTGCTGTTGTCCCCAAAATTTCATTTTTTTTCATAATTATGGTCTTCTTCAATAAAAATAATATATTACCTTTCATTGAAATTATGTTCCATCACTACGGCTGTTATATGCAGTGGTAACGGTTCATCTTGGCTGATCTCTAATTTGAAGTCTTGAAAAGTATTCCATCCATTCATTTCAATTCGCTTATGCCC
>NZ_VXCQ01000023.1:0-34872 GCF_052850415.1 Acinetobacter sp. 1207_04
TTATTTAATTAGGTATTGAAAGGAAACAACTCACAATATTACTTTAAATAATATTTTAGTTTTTGTAATGAGTTGAAATTAAATAATAAAACTTTTATACAAAAAAATTGGAAATAATAAATATATAGTATAAAATGTGACGCAATTCATATTATATATTTTGCTTGAAAAGTTCGAAAAGAATAGAGTAAAGGCGATACACATTTTTGTAGGTTCATACATGTTGAATATTAATTTATCAAGAAAAATGCCGGATGATTTTGTTAAATTCGGTGAAGAACAAATTAGAATGTTGTTAAATTCAGTATCAGGTATTGAATTTGTCATGTTGTGTTCTTCGGATGGTTTTGAAATTGCATTAGCAAATAAAAAGAATGTGACCAATTCGGGGAAAATTGCAGCAGTGAGTAGCTCTATTTTAGCAATGGTTACTGCATTTATTTCAGAAATTAACCTTATTGATTGTCAAACGATCACTTTAGATGCTGAAAATGGTAAAGCTTTATTGACAGCAATTCCTCATCCAAAGCACCCTTTGGTGATGGTTGCATTGACATCTAAAGATATTTTGTTAGGGCAAATGTTGTATGAAACAAAATCGACAGCTGAAGCACTTGTAAAATATTAATAAAAGCTTAATAAAATTTTATTAATATGTAGATTCATTAATATGAGTCGATAATTATTAAAAAATATATTTAATCTGCTTGAAATTATAATTTAAATGTGGCAAATTTTAATTACAGAATGTTAATTTGAACACATTAAATTATTTTTAATGTATTCAATTATAAAGATATGAAAACATTGAATAAAAGTATTGCAGTCAAAAATATATGTTTATGTTAATAAAAATTAGCAGAACATAAAAATAACCTGTTTATTTAAAATAGATATAAAAGATATTGAAGTTGACAGGTTTATTAAAATAATGAGAAATAAATAAAAATATTCATTTCTCATCATGAAGAAGGTTCTAATCAGCAAAATAAAATTGCCACTTAGAATAAACAATAATGTGAAACAAAAAAAAGGGAAGCTCATGGCTCGTATTACACTTGATCAATTAACAGATATCGATGGTTTCATTTGTGCTGCATTAGTAGATAGCGAAAGCGGTTTATCTCTTGCAACAGCTGGTACAGGTGTAGACCTTGAATTGGCAGCAGCAGGTAACACAGAAGTTGTACGTGCTAAACGTAAAGTTGCTAAAGCACTTAAACTTGATGACGAAATTGAAGATATTCTAATCACACTTGGCAAACAGTACCATTTGATTCGTCCACTCGATTCAAATGAAAACCTGTTCCTTTATCTAGTTTTAGACCGTTCAAAATCAAATCTTGCAATGTCTCGTCATGAGCTTAAAGCGTTTGAAAAAGAATTAGATTTTTCTTAAGTTTAAAGTTAAATTCAAAAAACTCGCTCTAGGGCGAGTTTTTTTATTTCTAGATGATTATTGTGCATTGTTTAGCGTATGATTTAACTTTATAAATACATTGAATAGGAGTCTAAAATTATGTTGAAACGTGGGATATATCAACATTATAAGGGGCAGTTATATCAAGTTTTTAATGTGGCAACACACAGTGAAACACAAGAAAAATTCGTGGTATATCAATGTCTATATGGTGACTATTCTATGTGGGTAAGACCACTTTCAATGTTTATCGAAACTGTAAAAAATACAGAGAATAGTGAAGTTCCACGCTTTAAATTGATTCAAGATACTGAAAAAATGGATTGAAAACGTGTAGGGAAAATATTGTCATTAGAATGACCTGTTTAATATGCAGAATGAGTCTGTATTGAAGCCTAAAAGGAAGATTATATGAGTTTGAGCACAAGTTTTTTAAGTCGTGTTAATGAGTTATATCAAGGCTTTATTAAGTTCGATGCAACACAAATCGATCGGTTAAATCGTTATCGTAACATTGAACCTGAGTCTGCTTTGTATTTGGCTATGCAGATTCGTATACAGCAGTCTAAACGTATTTTGGAAATAGGGACTTCTACAGGTTATTCAACACTTTGGCTTGCAAATGCTGCACAAGAAACCAATGGGAAAGTTACTACACTTGAAATTGATGCTTTGCGTACAGCACAGGCAAAAAAGTATTCAGAAGAATTAGATCTTGATCATGTTATTGATTTTGTTGTTACAGATGCACAGGATTTTTTACAGCATTCAAGTGAAGTGTATGATTTTATTTTACTTGATGCTGAGCGTGATGCTTATTTGAACTATTGGACATACTTACAGAAGATGATTCACCCTAAAGGTGGTGTGTTAATTGTTGATAATGTAATTTCACATGCATCGGAAGTAAAAAGCTTTATTCAACAAGTTAAGCAAGATGGTCGTTTTATGACGACAACATTATCTTTAGGTGCAGGCTTATTTTTAGTGATGTTTAAGTGAATGATTTTAACATGCATAAAAATCAGGGAAGTATCCCTGATTTTTAATGCTGTATGTGTGATGTTATAAAACGGATATTCTGGTGAAATGTAAGTCATATTCCAAATATTTATGTACAAAAGCAGTCTTATCATTACAACGTAGTAAATTATTATAAATGAACTCGGGCACTGGGTGATAAAGCTCACCTGAACCATTGTTATAGAAAATTTTTAAATACCGTGAAGAAGCACTGTACTTCCAAGAAGTCACGGTAATCATTGATCCCATAAGCAACCTCCTTAAATTTATCTTTGATTTTATATAAAAATTACTCTGCGTCTCTTGAAATTAATCTAAACACTTACATTGCTGTAGAGCAGTTTTGTAAATTATTTAGTTATTTTTTGCAATGAATATTCAATTGAGTAATAAGCAAAAAAAATGTCGTTATTTCTATAAAATAATGAATAAAAAACCACGCATAAAAGCGTGGTTTTTTATTCGTTCAGTCTAATTCTAAATTAGATTTTACCAACTAAGTCGATTGAAGGAGCTAAAGTAGCATCGCCTTCTTTCCATTTAGCAGGGCAAACCTCACCTGGGTGAGCGTGAACATATTGAGCAGCTTTAACTTTACGAAGAAGTTCTTGAGCATCACGACCGATACCGCCAGCGTTGATTTCAACGATTTGAATTTTACCTTCTGGATCGATAACGAAAGTACCACGATCAGCAAGACCAGCAGATTCGATTAGAACATCAAAGTTCTTAGCAAGCGTCCAATTTGCATCGCCAACCATTACGTATTCGATTTTTTTGATTTCAGCAGAAGAATCGTGCCAAGCTTTATGCGTGAAATGAGTGTCAGTAGAAACTGAATAGATTTCAACACCTAATTTTTTGAATTCAGCATAGTTGTCTGCAAGGTCACCAAGTTCAGTTGGGCAAACAAAAGTGAAGTCAGCTGGATAGAAGAATACAACAGACCATTTACCTTTAAGATCAGCTTCAGTTACTTCAATGAATTGACCGTTTTGGAACGCAGTTGTTTTAAATGGTTTAACTTCAGTATTAATTAAGCTCATCATTTTCTCCATGATAAAGGTTTACATCTAATTTGGACTTAGAATAACGAAAATCTTGTTATTGGTGAAATAGTATTTTTTCATCGCTAAAATCGGAAAAATGAATTTAGCTAAAATGGAACACTATTTTACACAGGTCATTATTTTGTACATTCATTGAGATCAGAATATGGAATATAAATGACCTATATGATGTCTGAATGACAAAACAATCTTAAACTCGGCATCTAACATGACGCTTTGTGTAAAATATTTCAAGGGCAAAAGAAAAAGAATTGAATTTTTAAAGAAGATAAAATGAAAATATTGGATAAAGAAAGTGATTGTTATGTTTTAGACCAAAGGAATTTGATTAATCAAGGTATTCGAGTTATTGCGGTACTGAGTTTATTGGTTGCATCGGCTAGTGTACTTTCAACTGAAAAAGCGTACTGTCTTTTTGCATATTATGGTAAAGACAGTATTGTTAATTTAGATGCGTTGACTGGTGGAATTTCTAAAGATCCTTCATTATTTGGCACATGTGGTTTTATCGCATTGAGTTTGTTTTTTCCACTTTTATGGTCTTATCATCGTGCTTGGTACACATTTTTTGTCATGATTTTGCTTATTCTACAAGGAATTTCCTTAAGCATGATTGAGTCTCCATCAATCGGTCAGTTAATGTATGACAGTATTGTTTATTGTCAAAATTATGGATTGTTGGCTTGGGTTATAGGGCAATGCATTTTTATGATTTTAAGTTTGATGTTTATATTTCACGAATTTAGAACATAAAAGAATGAGTGATGTGAATGAAATATATTCGATATTCCCCCATTTTTAGTTTGGTGCTGACATCATTGTCTATCTTAATGTCTTTTAATCATGATCCAGACATGGTGTATGGCAGGCTAAGGTTCTGCAGAGCTAATTTATTTTTCAGAACTTAACGGCTATATGACCAACGAACCTATTTTATTCGCTTATATTGCAATATTTGGTTTACTATGTGAAATGGTTATTTTTTTTAAATCAAAGCATTTATTTATAGTTCTCAATCCATTTTTTAATGCTTTTAGTCGTTCCTATGAATATATTTTTTGGCTACACTTTTTTATCGGGTGATCTACGACAGTATTCATTTATGTGATAACAATTGGCTATTTTTAGGCGTATTTTTTTGTTATTGCCTTATCTTTACCTGAATCTATTTTTTAGCGCACATAAAAAAGCCAATCCGTAGATTGGCTTTTTAAAAATCACATCAAATGATGGTTAGACAACTTGGTCGGGATATTCAACCTGTTCACCATTGCGATAACTTGCAATACGCGTTTGTTCTGGACTAAAAACAGGTGCCGCAGAGTCCCAAGGCCAACCACCAAAATGAGTTTCAAAGTAATGTGAAAATGCTACTTGTAACTCTTGTTGAGAGTTCAATACGAAAGGTCCTTGCGCTGCAACAGGTGCACCAATCGGTTCACCTTCAAGCCACAAGATTTTTGTCATGGTCGAACCTGCTTTAAGCACAATCTCTACATCGGGTTTTAACTCAAGTAAACGTTTTACAGGCGTGTTTTGTCCTGCAATATTTAAAGTATCACCTTCATAAAAATAGGCAAAACGTGTTGATGTTGCACTCGTTGCAGGAATGGTTAATTCAGTATTTGCATCAAGTGCGATCATGAAAATATTCACTTTATTTTCTTTCGCAAATGCCCATGAATGTGGCGGTTGTGCCAAACTCCAATGGTCATTAAATTGCCCTGAAATCACACGTACATCCGTTTTGCGTCCTTGAGCATTCGTGCTCACAACATGCGGAATATGTTCACGCCAAAACATTTTATAGACAGCGTGTTCTTTTTTCTGTGCAGGCGATGAGTTAAACCAAATTTGGAATAATTCCAATGGATTTTCTTTATCTTGATGCACAAGTGGGAACATTTCACTGTGTTCTACACCATTGCCTGTACTTTGCCATTGCACATCACCATCTGCATAACGACCTGAATTTCCTAAAGAATCAAAATGATCAACCGTACCTTGCTCGACTAAAGTAATGGTTTCAAAGCCAGTATGTGGATGTGCAGGGAAGCCAGGCACTGTTTCACCGTGATACATGCTGTAGCGTGCATCAGGAGTAGATGGAATAGTGGGTGCCATTTGTGCATTACCTTGAGGATAATGGTCAATATGATGCATGGTCACAATAAATGGGTCTTTTAAGCGAAGCTGCATTTGAATCGCTTCAGTTCTATAAATTACGTTGTTTGACATCATATTATCCTTATTCTGATACATTTAATTTGGCATAAATGTATATTGATTCACATATATTTGAGGGCGTTGTTATATTATTCAATGGCTAATCTGTCTATGTCGTGAGAACACAATTCATGTGCGTTTCAGCATGATTTTTTATGGTTTAAATTGATACGTTTGATCGATGATTTTTATTATTGTTAAAAGCCTTAGATTTTAGTGATTGCATGAAATGTAAATGAATTACGCTGTGTAAGACTATCTCTCATCTGCATTACAGCGTAAAATATGACGTTCAATTTTTAATTTCAGGAAAGTGCATCTGTGCCTAATCAGTTAAATGTCGATCAATGGGTCATGGTACGAGATCGCCATCGTTTAAGTCGGCTGAAAAAAGGTAAAGAGGCTAATCCTGAAAAATATGATGAGCTTTTTGAAAAATCAAATCAACAAGTACGCAAGCGTTTGGCTAGCCTTCCGACCATTAAGCTTAATCAAGATTTACCTGTCACGCAGTATGCCGATAAATTAATTGAAGCCATTCAAAACAATCAAATTATTATTGTGGCTGGTGAAACAGGTTCGGGTAAAACAACGCAGTTACCGCAAATTGCCATGCTTGCAGGGCGTGGCTTAACGGGTATGATTGGGCATACGCAACCTCGTCGTTTGGCCGCTCGTAGTGTGTCACAACGTATTGCGGAAGAAGTCGGTGAAAAACTCGGTCAATCGATTGGTTTTAAAGTTCGTTTTAATGAACAAGGCTCGAATGATTCTATTGTTCGATTAATGACAGATGGTATTTTACTTGCTGAACTGACCAATGACCGTTATTTAAATAAGTACGATACAATTATTATTGATGAAGCGCATGAACGTTCGTTGAACATTGACTTCATCATGGGCTATTTAAAAACGATTGTAAAAAAACGCCCTGATTTAAAAATTATCATTACCTCTGCAACCTTAGATGTAAATCGTTTTAGCGATTACTTCAATGGCGCACCAATTTTTGAGGTTGAAGGGCGGAGTTTTCCTGTTGAAGTGATTTATCGCCCAATTTCAGAAATGACTATTGGCGGTAGTGATGATGATGACTTTGATGATTTTGAAGAAAATCTACCTCGTGCAGTGGTACAAGCGGTTGAAGAATGTTTCCAGGATGCAGAAAGTAAAGGGCATCCTGAACACGCCGATATTCTGATTTTTGCAAGTACTGAACTTGAAATTCGAGAATTACAAGAAACCTTGCAAAAGTTTGGACCTAAACACACGCAAGTTTTAACACTCTATGCACGTTTGGCACTTGCCGAACAACAAAAAATCTTTAATCCATCAGGTGGTGGACGACGGATTATTATTGCCACCAATGTTGCAGAAACGGCCTTAACCGTGCCGAATATTCGCTATGTCATTGATAGCGGTTTTGCTCGTATTTCACGTTATAACTATCGTTCTCGTGTACAACGCTTACCGATTGAAGCAATTTCACAGGCGGCGGCTAATCAGCGTAAAGGGCGTTGTGGTCGTATTGCACCTGGTGTCTGTATTCGCCTGTTTAGTGAAGAAGATTTCCTAAGCCGTCCTGAGTTTACTGAACCTGAAATTAAGCGGACTAATTTGGCATCGGTGATTTTACAGATGCAAAGTTTAGGCTTAGGTTCTGTTGAAGAGTTTGACTTTATTGAGCCACCTGATCATCGTTTAGTGAATGATGGTCGTAAATTATTGATTGAATTGGGCGCAATGAATGAGCCAATTCAAAATAATTTAAAAGCTAATTCCACTCTTTCTCAAAGAGAGGACAGAGGAGATTTAAATAAAAAAAATCCCCTTCAGTCCCCCTTTGTTAAAGGGGGACTTAAAAGTGAACTCACCAAAATTGGTCTACAAATGGCAAAAATGCCGATTGACCCACGCCTTGCAAGGATGATTTTGGGTGGTGCACATTTTGGTGTTCTCAATGAAGTTCTGATTATCGTGGCAGCACTTGCTGTTCAAGATCCGCGTGAACGTCCTGCAGAAAAACAAATGCAGGCAGATCAAAAACACGCACTATTTAAAGAAGCTGATTCAGACTTTCTGTTTTACATTAAGTTATGGAATACGCTGACGGAAAACCGTGAAAATTTAAGTGAAAATAAACGCCGCACATTTGCAAAACAGCATTACTTAAGTTGGTTGCGTTTACGTGAGTGGAAGAAAACCCATGAGCAATTGGTTGATTTAGCGCAAGGTTTAAAACTTTCTTTTAATGAAAAACAAGCAAATTATGAAAATCTACATCGTGCATTACTGACAGGTTTATTATCTTTTATTGCCAATAAGACTGATGAACGTAATATTTTTATGGCAGTACGTCAGCAAAAAGCACGTATTTTCCCTGCATCAACCTTGCATAAAACCAATACGCCTTGGGTTATGGCATTTGAAATGGTAGAAACTTCTCAGGTTTATTTGCGAACTTTGGCAAAAATTGAACCTGAATGGATTTTACTTGCTGCACCTAATTTATTGAAACATCATTATTTTGAACCGCATTGGGCGAAAAAGCCTGGTGTGGTGAATGCTTATGATCAGATTTCGTTATTTGGTTTGATTATTGAGCCAAAGCGTCCGACCAATTATGAAAAAGTTGATCAGCCTGCTGCGCATGAGATTTTCCTACGTGATGCATTAACTACAGGTAATTTAGGTATATCACCACCATTTTTAAGACATAATTTACTTAAACTTGAAGAAGCTGAGCGTGTTGAAGATAAATTACGTCGTCGTGATTTAGTGGTCGATGAAGAAACGATTTATCAATTTTACGCAGCTAAAGTGCCAACTGAAATTGCGAGTCGCCGTAGTTTCGAAGATTGGCGAGCGACAGTAGAATTAAAAAATCCGCGCTATTTATTTGCCGAAGACGATGATCTATGGATGAACGACCGTCCAACAACGCAACAATTCCCTGATTATTTACATAATGGTCAGTTACGTCTTGCTGTAAGTTATCGCTTTGATCCAAGTCATGATGAAGATGGTGCAACAGTTAAAATTCCTGTACAAGCCTTACCACAAGTCGATGAAAATATTTGGTCATGGGGCATTCCTGGATGGCGTTTAGATTTAATTGAAGCATTGTTAAAAGCTTTGCCTAAAGATAAGCGACGCAATTTAGTACCGATTCCCGATACAGCTAAAAAGTTGCTGAACGCAGTAGATGCGCAGCATTTAAATGGGCATATCTTTGATTTTCTTGCCTATCAATTGCGTGGTGATCAAATCACTGCAAAAGATTTTTCTTTTGAGCGTATTGATCAATATTTGATTCCATTCATTATTGTGGTAGATGAAAAAGGTCGCACGATTGAAAAGGGTCGCCACCTTGATGAACTAAAAGCTCGCTGTCGCAGTGAAACTCATAGTCCTGTAAAGCAATTGAAAGGTGAGTTTAAAACTTTCCCCGATTCATTTGTTTTTGAAGCCTCTCAAAAAGTGACAGGCGTAGTCGTCAAGCAATATCAGGCACTTGTACCCACGAAAGACTTCTCAAAACTTGATGCGAAAGATGAATCAGGCGTGGTGATTCAAACTTTTAATGATCAAAATGAAGCGATTAAGCAGCATAGAGAAGGTGTGATCCGTCTCGTTCACATGCAATTGGGCGATTTGATTCGTCAGTTGAAAAAGCAAATTTCAAAACCTTTGGCATTGGCATATTCACCTTTGGGCGATAAGGCTCAACTTGAGCAAATGCTTGTCTACGCAACTTTACAAATGACAATCAAAGATTTACCGATTAATGCTGAAGAATTTGCGACATTATTGCTAGAACTCAAAAAGACATTCCTCAGTCATGGCCAAGATGCTTTGAAAATGATTAGTGAAATTTATATTCAATGGCAAGAAATTCGTCAAAAATTGTTGATGTTAGATCAAGGCGTTTTCGGCAAGAGCATGGATGATATTGAAGATCAGTTAGATTTAATGGATTTATCTCATTTTGTGTATAGTAAACCTTCCGATATATGGCAGGAATATCCACGTTATTTAAAAGGATTATTATTGCGTTTAGATCGTTTGCCGAATAATCTAAAACGAGATGAGGATGCGATTAAAGAGATTGATCCGTGGATGGATAAGTTATTTAAATTTAAAAATGATATGCGTTTAAAAGAATTGTATTTCATGGTTGAAGAGTTACGAATTTCATTATTTTCACAGCCAATGAAAACCAAAATGCCGATTTCGCCTACACGCTTGCAAAAAGTTTGGGAAAAGCTCGGAATCAGTTAGAATAGAAACAATTTGAAATATTTGTAAATTAGGAAAAGGAGTTTTACATGGGCATCCGAATTACAGGTACAGGTCTTTACCATCCTGAAGAAGTGATTACCAATGAAGAGTTGGTTGAAAGTTTAAATGCTTATGTGGAACAATTTAACAGCGAAAATGCTGCAAAAATTGAATCGGGTGAGATCGATGCTCGTCGAGGTTCAAGTGCTGAATTTATTGAGAAAGCATCAGGTGTTAAACAACGCTATGTAATTGAAAAATCAGGCGCATTAGACATTAATCGTTTACGTCCTCGCCTTGAAGAACGCGCTGATGAAGAGCTTTCAATTCAAGCAGAGTGGGGTGTTCTTGCTGCAAAAGAAGCGATGGAAAATGCAGGTGTTACGGCTGAAGATATTGATGTGGTAATTTTGGCATGTTCAAATTTACAACGCGCATATCCTGCTGTTGCGATTGAAATTCAAACAGCACTTGGTATTCAAGGCTATGCGTATGACATGAATGTAGCATGCTCTGCTGCAACATTTGGTTTGAAACAATCTTATGATGCGATTAAGTCAGGTGCACGCCGTGTATTGTTAGTCAATGTTGAAATTACATCAGGTCATACTGATTACCGTTCACGTGATTGTCATTTTATTTTTGGTGATGTTGCAACAGCATCTATTGTTGAAGAAACCATAACTAAAACAGGTTTTGAAATTGTAGATACACATTTATTCACGCAATTCTCAAATAACATTCGCAATAACTTTGGTTTCTTAAACGGCTCTGAATTGACTTCTCGTGATGATAAACAATTCCGTCAAGATGGGCGTAAAGTGTTTAAAGAAGTGTGCCCACTTGTTGCAAAAATCATTACCAAGCAATTGGCTAAAAA
Organism: Acinetobacter sp. 1207_04; assembly: GCF_052850415.1. Taxonomy (NCBI): domain Bacteria; kingdom Pseudomonadati; phylum Pseudomonadota; class Gammaproteobacteria; order Moraxellales; family Moraxellaceae; genus Acinetobacter; species Acinetobacter sp. 1207_04. Next base: position 10,901 of record NZ_VXCQ01000023.1, read on the forward strand.
TGAGATTGAACCAGCCAATGTAAAACGTTTTTGGTTGCATCAAGCCAATGCCAATATGAATGAATTGATTCTAAAATTGGTTGTGGGTAAAGAAGCTGCTGAAGCTGATCCTGCCTTGGTTCCCATTATTTTGGATGAGTTTGCCAATACGTCTTCAGCAGGTGTAATCATTGCATTGCATCGTACGGCTGATCAAGTGAATGACGGGGAATATGGCGTACTGTGTTCATTTGGTGCGGGTTATTCTGTCGGTTCGATTCTTGTTCAAAAGCGTGTAGTTTGATTATTTCTAAATCTCTCCCTCTTGCGTAGCGTCGCTACTCACCTTTGAAAAAGAGGGTAACTCCTCCCTTTGCTAAAGGGAGGTTGGGAGGGATTAAGTTGTTTAGGAAGACAACATGACCCAAAAAAAACTAGAAATACAACATAATCCAAAATTATTACGTGCAATCAGTGCATTGCAACGCTTTTATTTTCGCCCGACATTCTTAGGTACAGAAAATCTTAACTCCAATAAACCTGCGATGTATGTGGGTAACCATACGATTTATGGCGTACTGGATTCTCCAATTCTGATCGATTATTTATTCAACGAACATAAAATTGCCATCGTGAGTTTGGCAGATCACATGCATTTTCACATCCCTCTATGGAAAGAAGTCGTAAAGCGAGTTGGTGGGGTTGATGGTGTTCAAGAATATGTCAAAGAAGCGATGCGTCAAGGTTATTCTATTCTTGTTTTTCCTGGGGGTGGTCGTGAAGTGATTAAACGCAAAGGTGAGGCATATCAACTTATTTGGAAACAACGGTTTGGTTTTTTAAAATTGGCACAAGAATTTGGCTATGATATTGCACCTTTTGTGGCTTTAGGTGGTGATGAAGTTTTTGAATTAGGTTTTGATGCCAATGTTTTACTCAGACAGAAATGGTTCAATAAAATTTTAAGCCAACCTAAAATTGGAAAATTTCTAAGAAATGGTGAGGTAATTCCTTCTATTCCAAAGCATATTATTCCGAAAAGGATACCATTCTATTTTAAATTTATGCCTCGACTTCCAATTTCTCAGATCGAAACCATGGATGATATGATTGATTTTCGAGATGAATTACAAACTTTGCTTTATGCCGAAATTGAAAATTTAAAGCAGTATCGTAAACTCGATATTCAACAAAAAAGTAAGAGTGAAAGAGAAAGCTAAAATGGGAATATTCGAAGTTTAGGTGGACTGACTACATAACGATAATATTGGAAAAACCATGTACACAGCATCCTGCCTTTGCAATGGCATACAACTCAAAATAAACGCTGAAATTTCACAGATTTTTATCTGCCATTGTCAGCAATGTCAAAAAGCACAAGGAACAGCTTTTGTTGCGATTACGCCTATTCAAATGAAAGATTTAATAATCACTCAAGGTCAAAATTTGCTTGGTGAATACTATGCTACGGAGAATAAAAAGCGAGTATTTTGTCGAAGATGTGCATCGCCATTATATAGCGCACGTTCTGATTTACCTGATGTTATCCGTTTGCGCGTGGGTATTATTAACGAAGTACTCAATATTGAAATAACATCACACGCATTTACGAGTGAAAAGGCGGATTGGTTTGAGATTTTAGATGATCATCCGCAGTTTACTCAGCATGTTCAGCCATCACAATAAAATGAATTTATTCACTTAAGAAGAAGGTGGGGCAAATACGCTCTTTTTAGCGATTGGTTTTTAGGGTGGAAGGGGTCAGACAAGGCGGAAAAATTTTATAAGCATCGCGATTGTTAATTCTAGTGCGAATGACACATGAGCCAGCAAAGTCAGGTTATCGTTTGTGGATGGATGATTTCCGTTATAACTGGACATTTTTGCAATTATTACGACAAAATTTTGAAATTGATATTCGGAACTTGATTCTTTGCCGGGCGATGATGATCTACAAGTGAATTTGAAAAAGCCCAATATAGAGCTGAAAAGATTGTTGTCCTAAATCAGTTCAGATTGGCAAAAAATCTTAAAATTTCTACAAGATGGGAAATTGACAATGTTCAACACTTTTGTAATGGTGTGCTTTGGTATGAATTTTAAGCGATGAAAGCAATGGAAGCAAATAACAAGACAAATAACGATCCGAATTTTTATCGTGTCATTGTGGTTGGTGGTGGTTTTGCAGGTGTAGGTGCTGCTATTAAGCTCAAAGAAGCAGGTATAGAAGATTTTATCTTACTTGAAAAAGCGCATGAAATGGGTGGGGTCTGGCGTGAAAATACCTATCCGGGCTGTGCTTGTGATGTACCATCAGCATTATATTCTTATTCATTTGCACCGAATCCTGCATGGTCGCGTGTATTTGCTGAGCAAAAAGAAATTAAACAGTATTTGTTTGATGTCGTTGAACATTATGATGTGATGCCGCATGTCCGTTTAAACTGTGAAGCCTTAAAAGCGCAATGGTGTGACGTAGAGAACTGTTGGATTATCCAAACAGCACAAGGGGAGTTGCGCTCGCAATTTGCTATTTTAGCTTGTGGTCCAATGCATGAGCCTGTATTACCAAAAGTAAAAGGTATTGAGGATTTTAAAGGTGAGATTTTTCACTCATCGCAGTGGCGGCATGATCTTGATTTGACAGGAAAACGTGTGGCTGTGATTGGTACAGGCGCATCTGCAGTTCAATTTGTACCACAAATTCAACCTTTGGTTGAAAATTTGACTATTTTCCAACGTACAGCACAATGGATTTTACCTAAATCAGATATGCCATTAGTTAAACCCTTACGTACACTGTTTAAATTACTACCAATCACACAACAACTGATGCGTGGTTCGGTATATGGAATATTTGAAACGATTAATGGTGGGATTCAAAGTACAGCAGCCATGAGGGAATTTCAAAAATTGGCACAATGGCATCTCAATCACTACATTAAAGACAAGACTTTACGTGCCAAATTGACTCCGAATTTTATTATTGGTTGTAAGCGTATTTTACAATCGAATAATTGGTATCCGAGCTTGGCACAGCCGAATGTTGATGTCATTGCGAGTGGCTTAGCAGAAGTACAAGGCAATGTATTGATTGCAAGCAACGGTGAACGGGCTGAAGCAGATGTGATCATTCTTGGAACGGGTTTTGAAATTGCTGAACCACCTATTGCCAATCGAGTTTATAACCGTTTTGGGCAACGTATGTCTGAAGTTTGGCAGGGGAGTCCTGAGGGCTATATGGGCACGATGGTTGCCGATTGTCCAAATGGTTTTTTGATGTTTGGTCCAAATGTCGCTGTTAGTTCTTCTGCATTTATTATCATTGAAGCACAGTTGAATTACATCGTTGATGCATTAAAACAGGCAATTGAACTCGATATTCAAACCATTGAAACGGATCCGTTTGTTATGCAATTGTTTAATGAAAAAGTTCAGGCTGCTTTGCAAAAAACGGTTTGGAATACGGGTGGTTGTCAGAGTTATTTTATTGATCGAAATGGGCGTAATAGTACAGTATGGCCGTGGACGACCTTTAAATTAAAAGAACAAATGCATCGATTTAATCTTGAAGAGTATCGTATAGATTATCATGCAGAGGTAGAAAAAGCTGATTTATAAATTCTAGGAATACATGTTTACATATATAAATTTAAAGGATGAATTTATAAAAATACTTTTAAAATGAAATTAAGGAAAATAAAAATGTTCAACAAACAAAAATTAATAGGCAAAGTGATTGCGATTACAGGTGGCGCACGAGGTATTGGTTTGGCTACAGCAGAAACTTTAATTGCTCAAGGTGCGCAAGTCTGTATTGGTGATTTAGATTTTGAGCTTGCAGAGCAACAAGCAAAGCGAATTGGTGCAAAAGCATTTGCGTTAGATGTGCGAAACCCTGAAAGTTTTAAAATTTTTATAGAGGATACCATTCAGCATTTTGGTGGTTTGTATGCTTTAGTGAATAATGCGGGCATTATGCCAATGGGTGCTTTTTTAGATGAATCGGCAGTACTGACGGATACACAAATTGATATCAATTTACGGGGTGTTATTTATGGAATGAAACTTGTACTGCCGACATTATTACAACAAAAGCAGGGACATATCATTAATGTATCCTCACTTGCAGGTTATTTTGCATTACCAGGTTCTGCAGTTTATTCAGCGACTAAATACGCCGTGATTGGTTTGACGGAAGGGGTTGCTGGTGAACATCGAGATTCAGGGGTAAGTTTTACCGCCATTTTACCAAGTAAAGTACTGACAGAACTGTCCTCGGGAACGGAGGAGGCGGGTAAGGTAATTCCATCGGTGACGCCACAACAAGTGGCAGATGCGATTTTACTGACCTTATTAAAGCCTAGGTTATTCATCGCTGTGCCTGATTATTTACGTTTGGTACATCGTAGTTATATTGCATTACCACAATGGGCACAAAAAGGCGCACGTCGTATTTTAAAAGATCAACGGATTTTGACACAGCTTGATCATCAAACTCGTGCAGGCTATGAGCATCGCTTAAATGATCTCATCGGAAAATAAAACGATAAACATGCTAGCTAAGAAGATCTTGATTTAAAAAGCTTGATCTGCTTGAGGCTCTTAAAATTGTACAATTTTAACTATGATGAAAATGACTGACCCGACTATTGCAAAAAAATGAATTAACATTCATTTTAGTTGATATCGATTACAAAAAAGGAAATAGCGATGTCTTTGCAAGGAAAAACACTTTTTATTACTGGTGCTAGTCGCGGAATTGGTCGTGAAATTGCCCTGAAAGCCGCAAGAGATGGCGCAAATATAGTGATTGCTGCAAAATCGACTACAGAGCATCCAAAATTAGGCGGTTCAATTTATACCGTTGCAAAAGAAGTCGAAGAAGCAGGTGGAAAAGCATTTGCTATTCAACTTGATGTGCGTGATCAAAATGCCGTTGCTGAAGCCATGAAACAAGCAGCCGAGCATTTCGGAGGTATTGACATTGTCGTGAATAATGCAGGGGCAATTAATCTCGCAGGTGTAGAGACTTTAGATCCAAATCGTTTTGATTTGATGTATCAAATTAACACCCGTGCGGTGATGGTCTGTAGTCAAGCTGCATTGCCATATTTACAAAAAAGTGAAAATCCGCATATTTTAAGCTTATCTCCACCGCTGAATTTAGATCCAAAGTGGTTTTCAACCTATGCGCCTTATGCAATTACCAAATATGGCATGAGTATGTTAACCATTGGGATGAATCAAGAGTTTGAAAAATTTGGCATTAGTGTCAATTCACTGTGGCCAAGAACATTGATTGCGACAGCCGCCGTAGAGTTCTCACTCGGCGGTGCAGGTAAAGCACTTTTCCCAAGATCAAGAAAACCAACCATTATGGCTGATGCAGCCTATCAAATTTTAATCAGTCAAAATCGTGCTGTAACAGGACGTTTAATAATTGATCAAGAAATTTTAATTGAGCGTGGTATCACCGATCTTGATCAGTATCGTTATGAAGATTCTGACGAAGAATTGATGGTAGATTTGTTTGTAGAACCATGATTTAAAAAATAAAAGTGTAAGAAAGATAGATGCATTTACTCGCAAAAGCTTGAGTCATCTGTCTTTTGACTTTGAGAGAAACTGCTTAATGGTCTAATTCACTTTAGAGATAAGGTACGAAATAAGCATTGGCAAGACATCAAAAAAAGCTCAAAATAACCATAGATTGAAATTCATGGTAGAGAAGTTTTTTAGTGTTCGAATTGGACTGTAAGTTACTCAGTATTTTTTACTATATTTATAAATTTAAAAGTGTGTCTTCAGCGGCAGATTATCTTGCCATGAGTCAACCTGCGGTCAGTAATATTCTGAATAAAATCCGTGCGCATTATAATGATCCATTATTTTTACGTATTGGCAATGAAATGATACCAACGGAATTGTCGAAGCAACTTTTCCCATTGGTGAGTGAGGCATTAAATAAAGTCGAAATTATTAATAATTTCACCATTAATTTTGATGAACAAGCATCACATCAGCAGTTTACTATTGCGATGACGGATGTTTCTCATTTGGTATTATTGCCGAAAATTTCTCAATATTTAAAAAAACATGCACCTCATATTAAATTGAATGTTCGTGCTATTACCTCTGAAACAAGCTATCAGATGGCGAATGGTGAAATTGATTTAGCGGTAGGTTTTTTGCCACAATTGGAAAATGGCTTTTATCAGCAAAAGCTTTTTGAACAATACTATGTGGTTCTTGCATCGAAAGATCATCCTCGTTTAACGCCGAATCATTTAACAGTTGAGCAGTATTTAGCAGAGTCTCATATTGATATTGATGCAGGAATAGGGCATTACCATATTGAAAATGAATTGCTCAATTTAGAATTGAAACGTAATATTTTGATGCGTATACCAAGTTATTTGGGTGTGGGGCTTGTGGTACAAGAAACCGATGCAATAGCCACTGTGCCGTATTACCTCAGTGAGGTTTTACTTGCGCGAGGCAATTTACAAATTTTTGATGCGCCAATCGCCTTTCCAAGTTATGGTGTAAAACAGTATTGGCATATGTCATGTCATCATAAAACTAGTCATCAATGGTTACGTCATATGTGTTATGAAATTTTTAGTCAGGTTAATGAGCCACATTTGAGATAAAAAGAGTATCGAAACATTTGAGTGTAGAATTAAAAACGCTGTCCAATTGAAGTGACAGCGTTTTTTTATATAAGCTTACATAAGAATATTGAAAGATTAAGCCTGAGTTTCAATATTTTCATTTGATTCTGATAATTTATCTGGTGTCATCAGTGCTTGTTTGACATAGAGCTTAATTAAGCGTTCACGAGAACCAATTGATTTTTGATAGTGTGTAGAATTGAGAAGCAATGATGCGCCATATGTGACTGTCCAAATATACGAGAGATAATCACGAATAGACATGGTGCTTTTGAGTGCTTTTAAATGATTAGCGAATAAATCACGAATTTCTAAAATACGTTCTTCACGAATTTGATAGAGTTCTTCAAATAAGTCTTTGAGTTTACGTTCATTGTTGGTTAATCGCTCTTCAATCACATGTAGCAAAATGGTGCGATTAGAATTGAGCATATTATAAAGCATGTATTGAGATACATAAGCCTGAATGTTTGGGTTATATTTTTTAGAGAGCTCTAGTAAGCGTTTTTCATTGAGAATAATCAGTTCCAAATAAAGCTGATTTTTACTTTTGAAGTGTTTATAGATTGTACCTTTGGCAATGTCTAATTCAGTGGCAAGTTCACTGAGAGTAATATCCTGATTATTATCGAGTAACAATGTTTCTGCCATCGCTAAAATCTTCTCTTTGCGTAAAAGAAAATTTTGTTGGCGTACTGAAATCATGTTTGAAGTCCATTATCATTGCTTTGTACGTGAACTTGAGTATATCAGGAATTAGAAAAAATCCTTAAAACTAATGTCGTGTTTACACAGAGGTTTTTTTGAGAATGAAATTATTTAACTATTCACATGATAAATTAAAGGATGTTTGTCGTCTATTGTCAAGAAAACTGAACGTTGCGTTCAATTTTGTGCAATTTAGTTCCAATTTTTGGCTTTGCGATTTATTGTTTTTGTCAGATGAGCTATATAGACATTCACTTTATTGTGTTAGATCGACTAGAACTAATAATCTCAATGTATTTTACAGGACGGGTAGGTAGTTCTTTGACTAAAATTTGCATGACAAAATATTCTATTGGTATTTGAAAAACTTAAAATATTTGAATCAGGGCGTGGGATGAACGTCCAAACTCACAAAATTGAGCACAGAAGGAATAAAAAATGATCGTAATTGTAGATGCAGTTCGTACAGCAATGGGTGGATTTCAAGGTGTTTTATCTTCGTGTACAGCACCAGATTTAGGTGCAGTCGCAATTAAAGAGGTTGTTCGCCGTGCAGGCTTACAGGCAAATGATATTGATGAAGTGATTTTTGGTTGTGTACTTCCTGCGGGTTTAAAACAAGGTCCTGCTCGCCAAGCCATGCGTCAAGCAGGTTTACCTGATAGTACGGGTGCAACAACAATCAATAAAATTTGTGGTTCAGGTATGAAAGCACTCATGCAGGCTGCCGATGCCGTTAAAGCAGGTTCTGCTGAAATTGTGGTTGCAGGGGGCATGGAGTCTATGACCAATTCACCATATATTTTAGACAAGGCACGTGCAGGCTACCGTATGGGACATGGCAAAGTAACTGATCACATGTTTCAAGAAGGTTTAGAAGATGCTGAAACAGGTTTGTCGATGGGTATTCTTGCACAGGAAATGGCAGATCAAAAAGGCTATACCCGTGAACAACAAGACAATTATGCGATTACTTCACTCAATAAAGCCGTAACAGCGATTCAGAACGGTTATTTTATATCAGAAATTGCACCTGTAACTGTCTCATCACGTAAGGGTGATATGGTAATTGATCAAGATGAGCAGCCACTTAATGCAAAAGTCGATAAAATTCCAACGCTTCGTCCTGCATTTAAAAAAGATGGGACTATTACTGCTGCAAATGCGAGTTCAATTTCAGATGGTGCGTCTGCACTTGTCGTGACTTCGGCAGAAATTGCTAATCAACGTGGCTTAAAACCGCTTGCCAATGTTTTGGCATATGCAACGCATTCACAACATCCTTCTGAATTTACCATTGCACCTGTTGGTGCAATTGAAAAAGTCTTAAAGCAAACGGGCTGGAAGGCCGAAGATGTGGATTTATGGGAGGTTAACGAAGCCTTCGCAATGGTGGCTATGATTGCCATGGATGCCTTTGCTTTACCAATTGAAAAAGTGAATATTCACGGTGGTGCATGTGCACTAGGACATCCGTTAGGTTCTTCGGGTTCACGTATTATTGTGACGCTGATTCATGCTTTAAAACGTACGGGTGGTAAGAAAGGAATTGCGGCCTTATGTATTGGTGGTGGTGAAGCAACAGCGGTTGCAATCGAGCTGGTCTAGGGGGGTGTGCAGATGGTGGATCATCTTTATTGTGCAGAATCATAAAGCTATTTTGAATATATATCTGGAAAGAGTGCTCAAACGCCGTGTATTTTGCGTCAAATATTGTCGTGAGATCGTCATTTTAAAGCTTCTAGAATAATCAAATCTGCTTATTTAATTTAAGTGATTTAATTTAAAAAACTGCCCACTTTTGTTTATTCAAGAGTGGGCAATGTTTCATGGGTATTTTAATCTTAAAACGAGCTATAGCAGTTTTTAGACTTAAGATTAATTTTACTCAGTTTTTGAATGTTGCTCCATTTTTAAAATATTCCACAATTGAGAAATCGATTCTCGATGTGCTAAATTACTTTTAAAAATGTAAATATCCTGATTTCTATAAATCAATTGATCATCACAAATTTGTAATAATCCGCTTTCTAGCTCATGTTGAATAGTTAAAGCAGGTAACCATGCGATGCCTAAACCTTGTAAGACTAAGTCTTTGACATTGTTGGCATTGTCTGTTTCATAGAGTACTCGATATTTTAAATTATGTTTCGTGAGTAATTGATTTACCAAAACCCTTAAATAGGCCTTGCTACTGTAAGTAATAAGGGGAAAGTATTGATAAATATCAAACTTAGCCTGCTTTTCTGGGGTGAATGCAGTGACAGGAATAATGTCAGTTTGCCCAATTTTAAGGTGCGATAGAATGCGTGTGTTCATGCCTGAGATCAATGCTTGATCTGCATAGCAAATCATGAAATCACATGCTCCTTCTTTGAGTAAATTAATTCCTTCATTCACATTTGTTGCAATAATTTCAAGTTTGAAGTTTTCAAGATGGCTTGGAAAAAGCTGAATAAAATTAGTAAAAAAACTTGATGCAAGAGAATGTGCAACTGCAAATTTAATGGAAAGTTTATTTTCTTTTTCCATATTGTGTAACAGGGTAATGGTTTCATTGAGTTGCTGTGCAATTTCTTTGGCAGTTGATAATAAAATTTGTCCTGCTTCAGTAAATTGGATGTCACGAAAATTACGCTCAACCACTTGAAAGCCCAATGATTGCTCAATGTGCTGTAAGCGACGAGTAAAAGCGGATTGGCTAATAAAACGAATTTCAGCAGCTTTGGAAATTGAGCGGCTTTCTTCGAGTGCTAGGAGATCTTCAATCCAACGGATTTCAAGTTGCATAATTGAAAAGTAAATAATAAGAAGATTACAGTATAAAGAATACTATGCAAAAATTGCATAGCAAAATATAACAATGCATTAGAAAGGTGCAATTTCGCTGTTTAAGATAAATCATCTCCCCTCGAATTGTAAGCAGATATGAACGCAGAAGTAAAAGTAGATAAATTATTCCGCATCGAAAAGGACTTGCTTGGTACACGAGAAGTTGCAAAGCAACATTATTTTGGTATTCAAACGCTAAGAGCGGTAGAAAATTTCCAGTTAAGCAATGCAAAAGTGGCTGATTATGCAAACTTTATTAAAGCATTAGCAATGGTGAAACAAGCTTGTGCTGTGGCAAATTTTAAGCTTAAACAATTAGATGAAATACAATATCAAGCAATTGTATTTGCATGTCAGGAAGTCATTGCAGGTAAATATCATGAGCAATTTCCTGTTGATATGTTACAGGGCGGTGCAGGAACATCGACCAATATGAATGCCAATGAGGTCATTTGTAATATTGCACTTGAGCATTTGGGTTATGAAAAGGGCGCATACCATATTTTGCATCCAAATAATCACGTAAATATGTCGCAATCGACTAATGATGTGTATCCAACAGCGATTCGACTTGCGGTGTTACTTGATCTTATTCCGTTGAAAAATCATTATAAAACCCTTGTTTCTGCATTACGTACGAAAGCGATTCAATTTAAAGATGTCATGAAAATGGGGCGTACACAGTTACAAGATGCTGTGCCAATGACACTTGGGCAAGAGTTCAATGCATTTGCAACGACCTTAGAAAAAGATGTTCGCTTGCTTGATCAATTGCTTCCTGATGGTTTGTATTACATGAACTTAGGTGGAACAGCAATTGGTACAGGGATTAATGCGCCAGCACATTATACTGAACTTTCGATTCAGGCTTTGGCTGAGATCTCGCAAATGCCAATCAAGTCTGCACCTGATTTGATTGAAGCAACATCAGATATGGGTGATTTTGTCTTATTGTCAGGCGCTTTAAAGCGTACTGCAACTAAACTATCTAAAATTGCCAATGATTTACGTCTACTTTCAAGTGGTCCGCGTGCAGGTTTGCAAGAGGTTTACTTGGAAGCACGTCAACCAGGTAGTTCAATCATGCCGGGTAAAGTGAATCCTGTGATTCCTGAAGCCGTGAATATTTCAGCATTTCAGGTCATTGGTAATGATTTAGCCATTACTTTTGCAGCCGAAGCTGGGCAGTTACAGCTCAATGCAATGGAACCGCTTATTGCATTTAAACTTTTTGAATCTATTGATTTAATGGGTAAAGCAATGCAAATGTTTGAAGATAAATGTATTGCCACGATTCAAGCCAATACAGTGCAATGTCAAAATAATGTAGAGCGTTCGATTGGTATTGTGACTGCATTGAATCCGTACTTAGGATATGAAACGACTACTCGAATTGCTAAAGTTGCTGCAGAAACAGGTCGAGGTGTAGTCGAACTGATTCGTGAAGAGCAGTTATTATCTGAAGATGTTTTAGCAAAAGCCTTGTCTGTAGAATCTATGGTTCATCAGTCTGTAGATGTTGCAGTTTAAGTATTATTTTAAAATTTATTTGACTAAGCCACATCTATCTAGGTAGATGTGGCTTGTTTATTTTACTAGTGTACCCAAACACCTAACTCACCGACAGAATAAGAGTGAAAATCTTCAATTTCTAAGTTATAAGAAGTAAAAGCTTTGAAAAAATGAACAAGACAGCCGTTGATTCACCTGAAAAAATCGATCTTTCTTTTTGTTTTAACTTTATGAATAAAAATGCATAGGTTAAGATTAACCATCCTTATATAGAAGCACTTAGAAGACCTATGCAACCATTTGTTCTTTACAACTCTGAGCAACGTAAAAAAGTTGAATTTGTTCCACGTAAAGAGGGGCATATTGATATGTATGTGTGCGGAATGACGGTTTATGATTACTGTCATATTGGACATGCACGTACAGTGGTTGCATTTGACTACATTATTCGCTTTCTTCGTAGTCAAGGTTGGAATGTCAAATACGTGCGTAATATCACCGATATTGATGACAAAATCATTAAACGTGCCAATGAAAATGGTGAAAGCATTGCATCACTGACAACACGTTTCATTGATGCAATGAATGAAGACTTTGCAAAGTTAGGTTGCGTACCACCAAATGAATCACCTCGCGCGACAGATTACATCGACCAAATGCAAGACATGATTGGCAACCTCGTCAATAAGGGTTCTGCTTACCCATCTAAAAATGGTGATGTTTATTTTGCAGTTGAAAAATTTGCAAAATACGGTCGTCTTTCAGGTCGTAAGCTTGAAGATATGCAAGCAGGGGCATCTGAACGTGTCGATGTAGAAGTTGAGAAAAAACATCCATTTGACTTTGTACTTTGGAAACATGCCAAAGAAAATGAACCGTCATGGGCTTCACCTTGGGGCAATGGTCGTCCAGGTTGGCATATTGAATGTTCAGCGATGTCGACATGCAACTTAGGTAATCATTTTGACATTCATGGTGGCGGTCAAGACTTAACTTTTCCACATCATGAAAATGAAATCGCACAATCAGAAGCTTCAACTGACGAACAATATGTAAACTATTGGATGCATGCAGGTTTCATCAATGTTGACGGTGAGAAAATGTCGAAGTCTTTAGGCAACTTCTTTACTATTCGTGATGTGATTGAAAAATTCCACCCTGAAGTTGTGCGCTATTTTATAGTATCTTCACACTACCGTAGTCCAGTGAACTATTCAGATGTTGCACTCAAAGAAGCGAAAAATACCCTTGCACGTTTTTACCATGCAATTAAAGCCTATCAACAAGTGTATGGTGAAAAAACAGTTGAGACTTTGGATACTAATTTAGTAGAACGCTTTAACAGTGCAATGCGTGATGACTTCAATACATCAGAAGCTATTGCGGTATTGTTTGAAATTATTAAAGCTTTGAACAGTGCAGTCAAAGAAGAAAATGCGGAACAGTCTGCAATTTTTTATTCGACTTTACGTCACCTGACTAATATTCTTGGTTTAGTGCAGAACAATGTTGATGACTTTTTAAAATCAGATATTGGTCAAGAAGCATTGGGCTTGACTGAAGAGCAAATTACAGACTTTATTCAACAACGTGTTGATGCCAAAAAAGCGAAAGACTTTGCCAAAGCCGATGAAATTCGCCAATCGCTTTTAGCACAAGGCGTGGTTCTTGAAGATACACGTCAGGGTACAACTTGGCGACGTGCTGATTAATTCATCAATTGAACGATTTTTTGTATGAAGTGAGTTGACAGCTAAATTTTATTGACTATAATTCACAACATAAAGCGGGAATAGCTCAGTTGGTAGAGCATAACCTTGCCAAGGTTGGGGTCGAGAGTTCGAGTCTCTTTTCCCGCTCCAAATTCAAAAAGCCTTCATCATCAGATGGAGGCTTTTTATTTGTCTGTAAAAAAATAATTGAGCATTTTGAGGGGTGTATTTAGCAATACAAGTGATATTGTCATGTATCAATCCCGATGTAATTGGTCAGGAAATCTGTGAAAACTTGTATAATTAGAAACGTGCTATTTACTTAAATATGCTAAAATTAGCAAAATTATTTTCATCCAATCAGCATCAATCCCTGAAAAGAGATTGTAGGAAAATAGACATTGAATCCACAAAATTTGCCGAATCAAATTGATTTTCAAAAAGTCGCACTCGAAACCTTGCGTATAGAAGAACAAGCACTTGAGATCTTAGCGACGCAAATTGATGAACGTTTTACTCGTGCCTGCGAAATTATTTTACAATGTAAAGGTCGTCTTGTGATTACTGGTATGGGTAAGTCAGGTCACATTGGACGTAAAATGGCGGCGACATTTGCCTCGACAGGCACGCCATCATTCTTTATGCATCCAGGTGAAGCAGGACATGGCGATTTAGGCATGTTGGTCAAGGGTGATGTACTGATTGCGATTTCAAATTCAGGTAAAAGTGATGAAATCATGATGCTGATGCCACTAATCAAGCACCTTGAAGTGCCATTGATTACCATCAGTCGTGACGATCGTGGTCCAATGCCACAAAATGCAGATATTGCATTAACATTGGGTGATATTCAGGAAGCATGCCCATTGGGTCTAGCACCAACATCAAGTACAACTGCAACATTGGTATTGGGTGATGCATTGGCTGTTGCATTGCTTGATGCGCGTGGTTTTACTGCGGATGATTTTGCTATGTCACATCCTGCGGGTGCATTGGGTAAACGTCTGTTGTTACATGTAAAGCACCTTATGCATACTGGAAATGATTTACCAAAAGTATCGCCAGATACACCAATGAATCAGGTTCTATATGAAATTTCAAATAAACGTCTAGGTTTAACCACAATTGTGGATGAAAATGACGTATTACTTGGCATATTTACCGATGGTGATTTGCGCCGACTGATTGATAAGCAACAAGGTTTTGATGTCAATCTTGCCGTTTCAGATGTCATGATTGCCAATCCATCTACCATTTCCAAAGAAGCTCGCGCTGTTGAAGCTTTGGAAAAAATGAATGAAAAGAAAATTAATCAATTTGTTGTGGTTGATGATGCTAATAAAGTGATTGGCGTAATCAGCATGCATGATTTGATTCAAGCAGGAGTAAACTAATCAATGGCTTCTTATGTTTTATTGGAACAAGCGCGTCATATTGAAGCTTTGGTTTTGGATGTAGATGGTATTTTAAGTGATGGTTTTGTGACCCTGACCAATTCAGGCGATGAAATTAAATCCTTTGATATTCGTGATGGACTTGGTATGAAGCTTGTTCAGCAAGCAGGTATTAAAGTGATTATTATCACAGGTCGTAAAAGTAATATCGTTGAAAAACGCATGTCAGATTTAGGTGTAGACTTGGTTTTTCAAGGGCGTGAAGACAAAGGTACCGCACTGCGAGAAGCATGTGCACAAATGAATATTTCCCCAGAAGATTGTTTATATATGGGGGATGATTGGCCAGATTTATCTGCCTTTGCCATTGCAGGAATGAAAGTTACTGTACCAAATGGTCATGTAGAAGTGCGTCGCCGTGCCGATTTAGTTACTCAGGCATTGGGTGGTCGTGGTGCTGTTCGTGAGGTATGTGATATGTTGTTGATGTCCAAAGGTGTTTACCAGGAACTACTTGAAAAATATATTGCAATACCGCATTAATACGTAAACTTGAATGTTACTTTACTTAAATTGGGTTGTCTGTCGCTATGGATACTAAAGCTTTATATGTGACTGCGGTTGTCATTGCGGCAATCAGCGGTGGCTATTATTGGTACGGTGGCAAAGGCAAAAAGCTCGATGCCGATACTGCTCAGAGTATGACATATTCTGCGGAAGGTATTCATTTGACTCAAACCGATGAAAAAGGACTGTTGCATGTTCGTGCCCAAGTGGATCATTTAGAACAAGATTTACAGCATAAAACTTCAAAGTTGAAAAACTTGAATGCATCGGTGTATGTCAATAATCAAGTGGATTCTACTTTTTATGCTAAAAATGCTAATGGCTATGATAATAATGAAAAAGTTGTCTTAACGGGTCAAGTGAAGGCGACTAAAATTGGTGAGCAAGGCAATATGGTCTTTCAAACCGAAGAGTTAACAGCATTTCCTAAATTACGGACACTTGAAACAAAAAAACAAGTGGTGGTTGATGCACCCAATGCACAGTTTATTAGCCAAGGTTTAAATGCAGATTTAAATCAGGGGCAGTATGAATTTTATCAAATTCGAGGAAAGTATGCGCCAAACTAATTATTTCACTCAGTATCAGACTTTCCTAAAGCAAACATTTGTCGTTGTTGGATTATGCTGCGCATCTGTGTCGGCATTTGCTTTACAGTCAGATCGTAATCAGTCAATTTCCCTATTGGCAGATCGTGCGACATTCAATGATAAAACTGGTGTAACAACTTATTCAGGCAATGTTGAAATTGAACAAGGCACAATGAAGGTTTATGCAAACTCTATTGTTGCTCAACTTAATAAAAGTAAACAAATTAGTACAATTACTGCAACAGGTAGCCCTGCAAAATTCCAACAGCAACTTGATGGAAATAAAGGAATTGCACGTGGTGAAGCACAAAAGATTATTTACAATGCGGAAACAGGGATTCTCAATTTGATTGGGAATGCATATTTGTATCAAGATGGTGCAAGTATTCGTAGTAATACCTTGAAATACAGTATGAATAAGGGTGATATTGAGGCTTCAGGTGGCCCAAATAGCACGGGTACATCAAAAGGTCGTTTACAAATTATTATTCCGCCATCTACACAGAAAACTTTTCCTGGAGTGCGTGATTAATGGATGATGCGCTGAATAAACCTCAGACCTTGTGTATTAAGCATCTTGCTAAAGTTTATAGTAAACGTTGGGTAGTTAAAGACGTTTCTTTTAGCATGAAAAGTGGCCAAATTGTTGGGCTGCTTGGTCCGAATGGTGCGGGGAAAACCACAAGCTTTTATATGGTGGTTGGGCTTGTTCGTATGGATAAGGGGGAAATTCATCTTGATAATGAGGATATCTCTGATCTTGCAATGCATCAACGTGCCCGTAAAGGCATTGGTTATTTACCACAAGAAGCCTCTATTTTTAGAAAACTCACTATTTCTGAAAATATTATGGCAATTCTTGAAACACGTTCAGATTTAAATAAGCAACAGCGTCAACAACGTTTAAAAGAATTACTTGCTGATTTTAAAATTACGCATATTAAAGATTCATTGGGTATGAGTGTTTCAGGTGGTGAGCGTCGTCGTGCAGAAATTGCACGTGCTTTAGCTGCAGATCCAAAATTTATGTTATTAGATGAGCCTTTTGCTGGTGTAGATCCAATTTCTGTAGGAGATATTAAAGATATTATTCGACAGCTAAAGGATCGTGGTATTGGGGTTTTAATCACAGATCATAATGTACGAGAGACTTTGGCAATCTGTGAACATGCATATATTGTAAGCGAAGGAGCAGTGATTGCAGAAGGCACTCCTGAAGATGTTTTAAATAATGAAACTGTTCGTGAAGTCTATCTTGGTGATGATTTTACCGTTTAGTCGAATATCAGAATAAGTGCTTGTGAAAATTACATTTTCTATTTAATTTTTATAGGCATTCATTCATTTATTGTTTTATAATGTGTTAAATAGATCACGGTTTTAAGACAAAATAAAAATCATGTATATAGGCACTTTTGAAAGTTTCACTTTTAAGTGATGCGAAAAACGAGAAATCATGTGGGAAAAAATAAAATAAAGTATAAGATTCGTGGCGGAGCATATTGTTTAATTTTGATTGGTTTACACTCACCGGGGTTGGCGTGGGCTGAAGAGTCAAAATTAAATATGCAACTTATGAAGAAGAATGTGCAAAAGTTTTTAGCACCTGAATCATCCGAAGACTATCGCAAAGTCAGTTTAAATGAGCTGAGTAAATTTGATTATCAACAGAATGAGACTCAATCATTACCTGTAATTACGGGAACAAATGCAACAGGGACTAATCCTGTTGTGTTTATGGATTCAGCCCCTTTTTCGATGACAGGAGCATTACCTGCAAAAATTAGTATTTATGACGCTGTAAAAATAGCGGTGTTACGGCATCCAGATATTGCGCAAAGTATTTCTTCATTGTCTTCGCAAAATGCCAATATTGATGTGGCGAAAGCAGGCTACTATCCCCAGTTAACTGGTGGTTTAGGTACAGGTGATATGACATCGGGTGAAGCTGGTCGGCAGCTCTTAACATTGAGTGCGACACAGATGCTTTACGATTTCGGTAAAGTCAAAAGTGGCGTTAATGTTGAAAAAGCACGTTTACAAGTAGCGCAAGCCAATGTTCTTGTATCAATTGATGATATTTCGACGCAAGTTGCGACTGCGATTGTTAATATCCGTCGTTATCAGGAAATTACCCGAATTGCACGTGAGCAGATTAAAGGTATTTCTCGTATTGCTGAAATTGCCAATCTTCGAGCAAATGCAGGTATTAGTAGTCAAGCCGATCCAATTCAAGCACAGTCGTATCTTGAGTCTGCACAGTCAAATTTGATCGCACAAGAAACGCAGTTGAGTATGTATAAGCAACGTTTACGAACGTTGGTTGGACGTGATATTTCTAGCAGTCGCTTGGAGATTCCAGACAGTATGATCTCAGCTTCTGATCTATATAGTGAAACTCAATTCAATCGTATTCCAAATATGATGGCAGCAAAAGCTGGTGTGGATGTTGCTAAGTCACAGAAAGAACAAACAAATTTGAGTCGTTATCCAACTTTAAGTGTTCGAGGAAGTTTGAGTCAGGCACTCAATGGTGTAAACCCGAATAATAACAAAGACAATGGTTTTTACGATTCAATCATGCTTGAAGCCACAAGTAACTTTTATCAAGGTGGTGCAGTTGCATCACAAACGAAAGCTGCGAGTTTTGCCGAAGAAGCAGCTAAAGCACGTGTGAGCAGTGTTTATTTAGATGTTCTTGATCAGACTCGTCTTGCACGTGAACAGATTGAAAATAGACAGCGTCAAATGCAAGTTTTGATTGCACAGCAAGAAACGACGGTGAGAACCAAAGAGCTTTATCAAGAACAATATAAATTAGGCACACGTACCGTTGTTGACCTACTAAATGCTGAACAGCAAATTCATAGCGCAAATTCTCAAATTGAATCTGCACGTTATGATATTTATGACAATCTTGTTCAATATATTTCTGCATCTGGTAAAGCACGTGATGTTTATCAGCTGAATAATCTTTCAATTCAAGGGGTAGAGATACAACCATGAATAATACAACAATAAATTATCAACCATGGTTACAAGCCGTCCTTACTGTAGCAAGACATTACCGTATTGAAAGTTCTGAAGAACGTATCCGCCTAGAGTTAAACTGGAATCAAAATCAAGGCATCGATGATGTCTTAATGATCATGACCCGTCAGGTTGGGTTACATGTTCGTAAGGTTGATTTTAGCTTAGATATGCTTAATCCTTGGCGCTTACCTGTTGTGGTCGGCTTTAAAGATGGTCAAGTTGGAGTAATTGACAAAGCTGATGCAGTCGGTAATGTCAGCGTACAAATGAGTGGTGATAAAGGTCTTGCACAGACTTTTAGCGCAGAAGATCTTCAGAATGCAATTTCATTGGTTTATATCTTGCGTCCTGAAAGCGCAGTACCCGATGCTCGAATTGATGAATATATTAAACCATATGAAGCCAATTGGTTTTGGGAAATTGTACTTAAAGATTGGAAGCGTTATGTTGATATTATGTTTGCTTCAATGTTGGCAAATATTTTAGCATTGGCAACCATTGTCTTCTCAATGAATGTGTATGACCGTGTTATTCCAGCGCAATCGATACCAACTTTGTGGGTATTGGCAGGTGGCGTATTAATTGCGGCTATTTTTGAATTTGCACTGAAATATTCACGCTTAGTTTTATCCGATATGATTGGGAAGCGTGCAGATTTACGTATTTCTGATCGTGTTTTTGGGCATGCACTACGCATAAAAAATAAAGAGCGTTCGAAGTCTACAGGTACATTTATTTCACAGATTCGTGAACTTGAAGGTGTTCGTGAGTTGGTGACATCAACCACAATTACTGCATTTGCTGATCTACCATTTTTCCTTTTATTCTTAGGTATTTTCTGGTTGATTGGGGGTAATTTATTTTGGGTTATGGCCATTGTCGTCCCATTAATGATTCTGCCTGGTTTCTTGGTTCAAAAGAAATTGGCAGCACTTGCACAGCAAGGTATGCGTGAATCTTCTATTCGTAACGCTATTTTAGTTGAAGCAGTTCAGGGGATTGAAGATATTAAACTGTTACGTGCAGAATCCCGTTTTCAGAACCAATGGAATCACATGAATGAAGTGTCTGCAAACGTCAGCATGCAGCAACGTAAAATTGTTGGTGTTATGGGCTTGTGGACACAAAAATTGCAAGGTTTAACTTTTGCGATTGTTGTCTTGGTCGGTTGTTTTGCAGTGATGAAAGGTGATATGACAACAGGTGCGTTGGTTGCGTGTTCAATTTTATCATCGCGTATGCTTGGACCAATTGCACAAGTCACAGGTGTATTGGGGCGTTTCCAACAAGCAAAGACTGCAAAAAACAGTTTAGATGAATTGATGAAGAAGCCGATTGATCAACCAGAGCGCTCCCAGTTAATTCAACGTTCAGTATTAAATGGTAAATTTGAACTGAATGGTGTTGTGTTTAAATATGATGATGAAGATCCAAAGCCTAGCCTAATAATACCAAAACTGGTAATAAAACCTGGTGAAAAAATTGCAATTTTAGGTCGTAATGGTGCGGGTAAATCGAGCTTACTGCAGTTGATGTCAGGTATGCAGACAGCAACACAGGGTAAAGTCAATTTGGATGATATTGATATTACTTTGCTTGACCCTGCTGATGTACGTCGTGATGTTGGACTGTTAAATCAAAATGCACATCTATTCTTTGGTACAGTGCGTGAAAACCTTACATTAGGTGCACCACTTGCAACAGATGATGATTTACTTAAAGCCTTATCTGTGACAGGAGCATTGTCTTTTATTCAAGATAAAAAAGAAGGACTTGATCACATCATTATGGAAGGTGGTGTTGGTTTCTCAGGTGGTCAGCGTCAGGCATTGTTATTGTCTCGTTTATTAATTTGTCAGCCTAATATTTTGTTATTGGATGAGCCAACTGCATCAATTGATGATGTTTCTGAAAAGCAATTGATTGATCATATGAAGGTTTGGCTTGCACATCGTACATTGATTGTGGCAACCCACCGTCGTGCAGTACTTGAGTTGGTTGATCGTATTATTGTGATCAATGAAGGTCGTGTGGTCATGGATGGACCAAAAGAACAAATATTGAATAATTCAGCACAACAGATGCCGAATAGTGGAGCTAGATCATGAGTGAAGAAAAACAAACAAGATCTATGAAGGTAACTCATCTAGAACCACCTTTACCAAAAGCAAGTGTAATGATTTGGATAGTTTGTTGTGGTCTGATGGCATTACTTATTTGGGCATGGGTTTTTAAGCTTGAAGAGGTTTCGCAAGGCACGGGTAAGGTTATTCCGACATCCAAAGAGCAAGTTATTCAGTCTCTTGAAGGTGGGATTTTAACGAAGCTAGAAGTTAAAGAGGGTGATATTGTTCAGAAAGGACAAATTCTTGCTCAATTAGATCCAACACGTTTTGAATCTAATGTCGGTGAATCTGAATCCTTATTGATTTCATCACAGGCAACGGCTGCACGTCTTCGTGCAGAAGTGAATGGTACGCCATTAACATTCCCTGATAGTGTTCGAAAAGACCCTAAAATGGTGAGTGAACAGACAGAATTGTATAATTCTCGTCGTGCCAATATGGATGAATCTATTGCGGGCTTAAAACAAGCATTAACACTCGTTCAGCAAGAGTTACGTATGACAGAACCGCTAGTAGCAAAAGGTGCGGCGAGTGAAGTTGAAGTATTACGTTTGAAACGTCAGGCAAATGATTTGCAAAATCAGATCAATGATATTCGTAATAAATATTATGTCGATGCGCGTGAGCAATTATCTAAAGCAACAACTGATGTTGAAACCCAACAACAAGTGGTGCGTGGTAAATCAGATACGTTAAATCGTACTATTTTCAAAGCACCTGTACGTGGTGTAGTGAAAGAAATTGATGTAATGACTTTAGGTGGTGTTATCCCTCAGAATGGTAAAATCATGACGATTGTTCCGTTAGATGAGCAATTATTAATTGAGGCACGTATTTCACCACGAGACATTGCATTTATTCGCCCAGGTCAAGAAGCGCTCGTAAAACTAACTGCTTATGATTATTCCATCTATGGTGGTTTGAAAGGTAAAGTCACTGTCATTTCACCAGATACGTTACGTGATGAAGTGAAACAAGATCAGTTCTATTATCGTGTTTATATTCGTACGGATTCGGATAAGCTTTACAATAAAGCAGGTAAGGCTTTTGCGATTACACCTGGTATGGTTGCGACTGTTGATATTAAAACAGGTTCGAAAACAATCATCGAATATTTGTTGAAACCATTTAATAAAGCAAAAGAAGCATTAAGAGAACGCTAATCTTAAATTACATCATTTGATCATTAAGCCACCTATGTAAATAGGTGGCTTTTTTGTTAGATAGCATTATTAATACAGTTATATTGATATTATCGAAATTATATATTTAAAAAAAAGTATAATAAATTAAAAATAAAGAATAAAAAATAATCGATTTTATAAGTGTAATTTATTCGCTTAAAAAATATATTAATGATGATTTCATCACATTATTTTAATAATACCAACTAAAATAGTTTAGATTCTATGGATGATCATAAATGTTAATATTTATGAATCAGGTTCGGTATATATTCTTTACTTGTGAATTTCATCTCATTTATTTATCTTTTTATATAGATGAATATAATAAGGATGAATAGAATGAATAATGTAGATATATTTGAAAAAGGTTCAACACAACAACTCACAATTGAAAAAGCTCCTCAGCATCAATCAGTCTATGAAGTCCATGTAAATAAAGATCAAGTTTCAAAATTAACACGCATAGATAATAATCTTGAGATTACTTTACTTAATGGTGCAAAAATTATTATCCCAAGTTTCTTTGCGGCTAATTTTGTACAAGAACTTGTTTTTGAATCTGACGGGCAGTATGCACTCGTTAAAATGGATAACTTTAATAGTGAGGGTGTTGCAACAACTGTAGATTATCTTGCTATTGATAATTTTGATGAGTTTTTAAAAGAACAACCCTTGTCAAATGGTGATGCAATACCAATGCTAGCATGGATTGCAGGAGGGGCATTAGTTGCTGGTACTATTGCTGCAACAAGTTCAAATAGTAGTAATAATGATAATGGTGAATCAAAACCTATTGATACATCGGCTCCTGAAATTCATGCTAATGTAAAAGATGCAACACATGTTGAAGTAACATCAAATGAAGCTGGAACAATTATAATTACAGATGCACAAGGTCAGGTAATTGGCAGTGGTACCGCAATTAATGGCAAGACTGAAATAACTTTAACTCGCCCATTACAAGACAATGAAGAAATAAAAGTTAGTGTTACAGATCAAGCAGGGAATACAAGTCAAGAGAATGTCTTGGTTGGTGATGTTACAGCACCAACCATTGAGATTGAAATTAAAGATGAAAATAACATCACGGTAAAAAGTGATGAAGCTGGTGCGGAAGTTGTTATAAAAAATGAAAATGGAGAAATCATCGGTAGCGGAATAACAGGATCTGATGGTACGGTTGATATCATCCTCACTAAACCAGTGATTGATGGTGAAACAATTACTGTTGGTGTTGTTGATGATGCTGGTAACCGTGCAGAAGAATCAATCATTGTTCCTGATTTGACTGCGCCACTCATTAATGCTGATGTAAAAGATGCAACACATGTTGAAGTAACATCAAATGAAGTCGGAACAATTATAATTACAGACGCACAAAGTCAGGTAATTGGCAGTGGTACGGCAATTAATGGCAAGACAGAAATAACTTTAACTCGTCCATTAGAGAATAATGAAATAATAAAAATTATTGTGTCTGATTTAGCAGGTAATCAAGCACAAGAAGATATTGAAGTAACAGGAATTATGCCTCCAAGTGAAGACACCACGGCACCGATCTTAACGGGTAGTGCGGTGAATACCGCGGGTGAGTTGATCCTCAGTTTCAATGAAAACTTAGATGCACAACATCCACCGCAAAACAAAGACTTCAC